>JACAUC010000436.1 GCA_013390945.1 Candidatus Chloroheliaceae bacterium | reverse complement strand
TGTAATCTTCAGAATTAAATGGCGTACTTTCTTCAGAATTATGTGGCGCGATCAGATTTTTTAGAACATACATTTCCGAGTGCTGTAGGCTGGTCGTAGATTGGTCTTTTATTCAAAAATGTTTACCTTTCCGGTTCCGCTCTATTGACAGAGGTAGTATAGTAAAAGTGAGTTACCAATGACAGAGGTAGTATAGTAAAAGTGAGTTACCAAAACACTACACAGAACGTCCCTTCTGTGTAGTGAATCGCGCATTTTACCCTTGAAATTACCCTAAAATAGGGCGATTATCGCCTCAATTTCACTTCACGAAAGGAGAAAGTTTTGATTACCAACTTGGACCCCCTTCCAGACAGCCTACATGCTTGGATCGGACGCTATCAACAATTAGCCGTAACAGGGGTGCGCTCCACGAACGTTACCCGCAAGATTAGCTTGCACTTAGACAGATTCCAAGCTTTTTTTGAGAACGCTTACGGTCACGACCATATTTCTACTTGCCTGCCGCGCGATGTCTTGGCTTGGCAAAATACTTTGTTACACCAGCACCTCGCTCCCGCTACTATCAATAATCATCTGGCTTCCCTTTCCGCTTTCACTACTTGGACTCACTCACAAAATACTCAGCTTTTCGCCGCTGGTAATCCCACCAAAGGGATTAGCGAACTCGGTTTACCTCCACTTGAACCACGTACCCTCAGCTCTGAGCAGGTACGCTCTTTAAAAAACTTGTGTGATCGCTTGGAACGCTTTCACCTGTTAAAAGGCCGACGTTTGTTTAATTCCAGTGCCAACGCGGATAATAATAATAAGCGGTTACACTCTTATAGCCGACCCTGGAGAGATCGGGCCATCGTTTTCACTTTGCTCTCCACTGGACTGCGCCGCGAAGAACTGGTACAGCTTAATCTGGTGCAGCTTGAACCTAATACCCCCCAAGCACTTAGAACCGGACGTAAAGCTCGCATTAATAAGGTACGTGGTAAAGGTAAAACTGAACGTAGGGTCTTTTTGTCGGCGGATGCTAGGTCAGCATTGGCTGATTATCTGGAAAAAGAACGATCCCTAGATCTTACGCCACAAGCTGAAGCCCTCTTTTTCAGTGCAGTAGGTTTGCCCGCACGCGCTCAAGATGGTCGTCTCTCTCCACGTGCCATTAATCTTATCCTCGCTCAAATTGGTGAATGGCATGATAGTGAATTTCAAGATGAAACTCGAAAAATCTCACCCTTACGTCCACACGATTTGCGCCATACCTTTGCTTTTCAGTTGGCTAAAACTACTGGTGCGGATGTTTATGAATTGGAACGTAGATTAGGTCATCGCTCTCAACGCTACCTGCAGCGCTATACCAATCCTCCAGAAGCTATTGCAGCTACCTACGTGGAGGAATTTTGAAATGAAGGAGCATTCACCAAACTTAATAAATAGTTTTAGCGAGGAGGCACGTGAAGAGGCCCTCCAACGTTTTTATCTACTCCGCCCAGCTTTAGAAGAAGGCATCTCACTTACCCAGGTAGCCCAACAACATAATTTACCCATAAGGACGGTGCAACGCTGGGCCAGTCACTATCAAACACTCGGTTTAGCCGGTTTAGTACATCAGCCCCGTTCTGATCAGGGCCAACGGCGCAATTTACCAGAGAAGCTTCATCACTTGATCGAAGGTTTGGCCCTTCAAAAGCCCGCACCCTCAACCGCTTTGATCTATCGCCAAGTTAAAGAAGTAGCTGATCGTGAAGGTTGGAAGGTACCGAGCTATAGTCAGGTTTATAGTGTAGTACGTCAAATAGAGCCCGCTTTGTTAGTACTGGCCCAAGAAGGGCCTAAAGTCTATCGGGAGGAATTCGATTTGCTTTATCGTTTTGAAGCAAGCCAGTCTAATGAAATCTGGCAGGCAGATCACACCCTGTTGGACATATGGCTCTTAAATAATCGCGGTATCGCCACACGACCGTGGTTGACTATTGTTATAGACGACTATAGTCGGGCGGTAGCTGGTTATTTGCTCAGCTTCCAAGCACCCTCTGCTTTGCAAACTTCACTGGCTTTCCGCCAAGCCATCTGGCGAAAAGCCGAAGCAAACTGGAAGGTATGTGGCATACCAGAAATATTTTACACAGATCACGGTAGTGATTTTACTTCTCACCACCTAGAACAAGTTTGTATTGACCTCAAGATCCAATTGATTTTCTCTCAGGTTGGGATACCACGTGGACGTGGCAAGATTGAACGCTTTTTTCAAACCGTCAATCAGCTTTTACTTAACAAATTACCTGGCTACACCTTACAGGACAAGGCCAAAGAGAAGGCCCAGCTTAACCTAAAGACTTTCGAGGCACATTTCCGTCGTTTTTTGCTGGAAGAATACCTGCTGCAACCACATAGTCAAACTGAAATAGCACCTGTAGTGCGTTGGGAGGCTGGTGGATTTTTGCCAAATTTACCAGTCTCACTGGAACAACTTGACCTGTTACTTTTAACGGTAGCTCGTACCCGTCAGGTACAGCAGGATGGCATCCATTTTCAGGGCTTGCGTTATATGGATGTGAACTTGGCTGCTTATGTGGGAGAAGCCGTCGCTATCCGTTATGATCCTCGTGATATGGCTGAAATTCGAGTATTTGACCAAAAAGGCTTCATCTGCCGAGCGGTATGCCAAGAAATCGCGGGACAGACGATTGGTTTGAAAGAGATTGTACAAGCACGCAATCAAAGACGGCAAGCTTTGCAGACTGATCTGAAGCAGCGTAAAACTGAGGTAGAGAATTTAATCGAATGGGAGCAGCCTTCTCAGTCGAAACCAACGGAAGCCAAAGCTGCGTCAGCAAGCACTACACCCCGTCTTAAGAGGTACCAAAATGAGTGATCTAAATGTAGTAGGGTCTAACGAAT
>JACAUC010000435.1 GCA_013390945.1 Candidatus Chloroheliaceae bacterium | reverse complement strand
AGAAATCCCTCTGACACGGGTGTGTTGCCAATCGGGATTAGAAATCCCTCCGACAAGGGCGGCGTGGGCTAAGCCATACGCCGCACTAGTAGATGAATTTGCCCATCCTTCTGGTTCTCTTCCTCTACCAAAGTAAAGCCTTGTTCTTCCAGTCTAGCTCGCGTGGCATGGTAGGCATAACGTTGGTTTAGTCGCTCGACAAACTGGTGCTGCTTCAGGCCGCGAATCCCGTACCAATCGGCGATAATCTCATAGGAATCGCCACTCTTCTGAAAGCCAATGCTATAGTCAGGATTAGAGGTTGCAATCTTGATCTCAGCCGGAGTTTTTCGCCCGCCATAGCCCCGCACCTCGCTCCCATCCTCTTGATAGGGATGGCCCAAATCTTTCAGGGCGTTCAGCAAAAATTCCTTCTCCACCATTTTGGTCTTAATTCGGGTAAAATGGGACATATCAGAAGTACTCCTTTCCTAAACCTGAGAATCTCTTAAATCTGAAACTCAGGTAAGTTTTACTACCGGATAATTACGATGGGTCAAGTGACCCGTCTTCAAATCAGTCGCCGTAATCAGCAGACGCTTATTGCTATCAATGTTAAATTCTACCGCAAAACGGGCCTCACCCTGCTCGGCAGGAGGATCAGCCGTCAAAAAGGTTGGGCTATGCTCATTCATCCAGAAATGGGAGCGACGCTCTTCCTCCTCCGCCCGCACTTCCACTATTCGGGCCGCCCCCGAAGGATCAAAGACCAACTCCATCACCGACTTGTGAGATGCTGCTCCGCCAGTTGACCTGTTGGATACCGCTCCGTCGGTTGATGCTCCGTCGGTTGAGGTTGACATCTCAAAGAGGGCTAGGCCCATTTGGGTTTGTCCAGTGTAACTGGCCTTTACCGTCAGGCGGGCTAAAGGTTTGGCAGTGGGGTAGACCGTGCCACGTGTGACCACGACCCGATAATCATAGCCCCCCTTCTCCCGATTGAGAAAACGTACAGCGTAATCATGTTGGATGTGGTCAAAAAAATCTACTCCAGCCACGAAAGCGGCGGCTCCTCGCGCTACCGCATCTAAGGGGCGTTCCAGTTTAACTCGTTCTCGCCCGAAAATGCGCTGAATAGTGCGTTGCACTGCTGGAATCTGGCTACTACCGCCTACCAACAAAACCGACTGGATCGAATCCTCGTGATAGCCGCGCTCACGGGCTCCATTGAGGGCGCGGCGAATGGTCTGGTCAAGTTGGCTGAAAGCATCGCGCTGATCGAGTAAGCCTTCAAATTGGGCTTGGGTAAAATCGGCGGCCAGCACCGACCCGGTATAAGGATTGACCACACTGACCGAGGCTCTAGGATAAGCGGAGAGCCGTTCTTTGGCCTGCTCACACTCCACCAAAAGAGCTTTGCTAACCTGCCGCACCTCCTCATCTATGTCGCTCCGCCCATTCTGGCGCAACACTTCTTGAAAGAGCCACTGGTCAAGCGTCGCTCCACCCAACTCCGTCCCGGCCTTACCTAGCACCCGGCAACGCCGCCCTGATTCGCCCGGCTTGAGTTCCTCTTCAATCAAGACCACCGCCACATCTAGCGTACCACCGCCAAAATCAAAAATCAAATAGACTTTGCCGGGTTGGATATGAGAGCCATAGCCAAGTGCGGCAGCGGAGGGTTCATCAATCAAGCGGAAGCGGGGCATCCCTGCCGCTCCTACTACTTCACTCAACCAGTTCTCGTAGTGTTCAAAAGCCTCCACTGGTACAGTTAGGGCCACTTCCTCTTCTTCGTTGCCCAATTCCTGCGCCGCAAAGAGCAAGACACTCGAAAGAAAATCCTGCCCGGCCTCTTGGTATGAAATCTCACGCCCATCTAGTTTGGCTTTAACCGGACTGCGGTTGCCAATGTAGCGTTTCATCCAACGGAAGGTACGGGGCGAATGGTAAAGTTTATGCTGTAAAACCTGATTGCCTACCCAACGGCGGCGGTCGGCGGTGTAGTGAATGAGGGAGGGAACCACCGAAATTTGTTCCTCGCCTTGCTGAAAATAGCGTCCATAATCGGGAATATGCAGCGGGATACCCTCTTGTCGGGCCTCGTCCCAGCCTGCCACCACCGTGTTAGAAGTGCCAAAATCAATACCCAATCTTCCCGACATCGCTTTATTCTCCTGCTACCACCCCGGCTCGCCGCAATAATTTACCCCGGTAGGCTAAGCCTACCAGCCTGATTATCACTGCTTGGCCCGGCTCCAACTCTTCCTCCATGCTTAACGGCTCGTGTCGGTTGGGATCAAAGGCCACCGAATGACCAATAACGCCCTCGATAGTCAGCCCATGATCTTCCAACGCCCTAACCAAGCGGGCCACAATCGCCAACACATCGTTAGCCTGCACCGGGCGGTTCTCCACTTTTAGCAAGTGGGTTTGGGTGAGTAGTTGGCTAACCGGAGTAGCTACATCCTGAAGTAACTTCTCTATTTGAGCGGTCGCTAGGCGGGCAGTCTCGCCTCCGCGCTGACGTTCTAGTTCTAGCTTGAGTTGATCGGTGGTGCGTCTCTGTGCGGTCAATTCCAAGCGCAAACTTTGTAATTCACCTTCCAGTTCCAATATTCGTTCGGTGGGGTTCGGCATCCGTTATTACCTCTACAATTGAATAGCCCTGACTATTTTGTTATGATGGCTGTGTCTAAATTTTTACTGATTTATTAATCAGCAAATTTGGCAAAGAGAGCCATTAAATCGGGATACAGTTAGTCGGGATTAGAAATCCCTCCTACAGTTAGTCGGAGGTAGCTTGTTTGTTCCATTCTAAAACCATAGTAGCATTAGTTGGAACAAATTGCAATGTTTTTTTGTGTTTTAGTAAGGCTGTTGCAAAGCCGGAGAGCTATCCAATCTGGCAAGAGTAGTGGTAGGTGAAAATCAACTGGCGGCA
>JACAUC010000044.1 GCA_013390945.1 Candidatus Chloroheliaceae bacterium | reverse complement strand
ACCGGACAACCAGTTGACATTTATTTCCGGTTGGACTACCCGAATTGTAAAGCGAGGGTTCCCGATTTTGAACCTTGCCTAACAGGAGAAGAGAGAGATTGATGAACAAACTAGCTAATAGTTCCAGCAAGCTGCTAATCGCTTTGCTGGTACTGACCGTAATGGTGTTGACCGCTTGCGGCGATAGCACCACTACCCCAACTCGGCCAGCCGAACGGCCAGCCGAACGGCCAGCCGAAGTGCCTGCAACGACCACTTCCGTAAGCCCCACCACTAAGACCAGCGTTGCTTCTCCAGCAACTACCGCCACCACCACTATCTCCGCCACCAGTGTTTCAAGTGTTACCACCGCCGGAAACATTTCAGGGGAAGTAACCGTATTTGCGGCCTCCAGCCTGACTGGTCCCTTTAACGAGATCAAAACCCAACTGGAAAAGAACAACCCAGGGCTTAAAATCACGTATAACTTCGGAGGATCCAATATCCTGCGGACTCAATTGGAACAAGGCGCAAAGGCGGATGTTTTTGCTTCCGCCAACCAAACCGAACTGGACAATGCCCTTAAATCCGGCCTAGTGCCAGATAAGGGAACCATCTTTGCCAAAAATCGGCTGGTAGTCATCCTACCCAAAAACAATCCCGGCAAAGTAACGAAGTTGCAGGATCTGGCTAACCCCAACCTCAAGTTTGTAACCGCCCAAAAAGATGTACCAGTCGGGAATTATACGCTTCAAATTTTGGACAAGTTGAGTAAAGACCCCGCCTATAGCAGCGACTTCAGTATCAAAGTACAGGCCAATGTTGTTTCCCAAGAAAGCAATGTCAAGCAAATCGTTACCAAAGTCCAGCTTGGCGAAGCCGATGCAGGCATCGTCTACCTCACCGATATTTCGGCCAGTATCGCGAATGATCTTACCACGCTGGATATTCCTGACCAATTCAACGTTGTAGCTACCTATCCAATTTCAACCCTAAAGTCGCTCTCAAATCCAGCGGGAGCCAAGGCTTTTGTGGATTTTGTGCTAGGAAGCGCTGGTCAGGCGATTTTGAAGAAATATGGTTTTGTTCCCGCTAACTAACCTCTTGTATCCTTTCAATAGGTGGTCGCGCTTTGGCCTTGACGCTGGCAGTCAAGCGCGTCCTGCGAAAAGCTAATCCTGCTCGCCCAAATTGCCGAATATCAAAAGCTTAGAATATTATGAGTAAATCAATGGGCGGAGCCATATCCTACAAGACCTGACGAAGGGGCAAATCAATGGGCGGAGCCATATCCTACAAGACCTGACGAAGGGGTAAATCAATGGGCGGAGCCATATCCTACAAGATTTTGGCCTAAATCAAGACCAGAGGTAGGTCAAGATCAAATTTCCCTGACCAAACCTCTGTCGAAAAGCCCGCTTGTGTAGGATGCTGCGCCAACTGGGTCAACTGGTTGCCGTCAGTTGATCTTGACCTACCACCCAACTTGTTAGATTGGGACTTTGCAACAGCCCTAATTTGCACCTACATAACTTAGATGGCGAAGCGGCTATTACTTGCGGCTGGCAATTCTCGACCGTAGTCGTCTTGCCTTCGCCCAATAGCAGTTGGGACTATCCTTTGGACAATCAGCGTATTGAGAGTCATCAAACTCCAGCCCAAGTGGGTGCATCCCAGCTTAAAGAGATCGTACCTCTGCTGCCGCGCCGACCATTCTTGGTGGCGGATCGTTACTACGGAAGTGCCATCTTTGTAGCCCTGATTTGTAAATTGGCCCTCGATGCCTTGCTACACATTAAAGGTGATCGGGTCTTCTATCGTAAAGCCCCCCCACCGACCGGAAAGCGTGGTGCCCCGCGCAAAGATGGTGCGGTCTTTAAGTGTAAAGAAGCGACTACCCACGGTAAACCGGATCGAACTTGGCAAGAGGTGGATCAGCACGGTAAAACCGTGACAGTGGAATGTTGGGAGGGCTTGCACTTCAAACAGGCCCGTGAAGTGGAAGTGAGCGTGATCCGAGTGACACGTGAGGGAGCCAGCAATAAGAAACGTGATTCGAAAGTTAGTTGGTTCGTTTATTTAGGCGAAACTGACCTGCCGCTCTCGGAGGTTTTACCACGCTACCGCTTTGCGAAACAGGATTTGTTGTGGGCTAAGGCTCATCTGCGAACGCCTGAACAATTTCAAAGATGGACGGATTTGTTAGCAGCGGTGAAGGCGGAACTGGTGATAGCCCGTCCGTTGGTGGAAGCGGATTATCGCCCTTGGGAGACGAAGAAGCGGGCGGCGACCCCACAGCAGGTGCGGCGTGGTCTAGGCCGAATTATTAGCGAGCTGGGAACATTGGCCCGATTGCCCAAAGGTCGTGGAAAATCGAGTGGGCGAGCGGCGGGGGAGAGCGGTACACCGACCAAGCACTATAAGGGAACCGGGGGTAGCAAAAAGAAGCGCAAAGTGAGCTAAGAGCCACTTTATTTCGATATAAGTCGTTAATTATTAATCATTTACACCACCTAATATGATGGCTATTATATTGATGCTCTTATATCTTGTCTAAACTTCAAGTCGTAGACTGGTCTTAGACTGGTCTTAGACTGGTCTTAGACAAATCGCCTAATTCTCCTCTGTAAAAGTTCGTTCTGAATGTCCCTTTACTAATTTTCAAGAAACCTATAAGATTTAAGTTATAAGCGTAGACTGGTCTTAGACTGGTCGTAGACTGGTCTTTGTCTGAAAGCCTAGACATAAAATATAGTTGAGATTAAGAATGACCTAAACCATTCATTTAGGAGGTTAAGAATGACCTACCTTCAAGAGCTACAGCAGGAACTTTTTTATTTAATTGCTCCTTCGGGCTTTGCTGGTAAATATTACCACTTTTATGAAGCTCATTCCGAAGTGCAAAGAGAATCGGGGCTTGCTTTTGATTTTGACCACCAGTGGATCGTCCCGCCCGAACGTCTTGCCGATATGCTAGAAGAGACTCTTTTAGCTTCTGGCTTGGATTTTAAATTTAGTGGAGCGGGCGACTTTTTTGAGAGTTTAGAGAAGTTTGAGGGTCTTGAAATCGGTCTGAAGGTAGCCCTCCATAATTCTAAGATTGAGTTTATGTTGGTGCTAAAAACCACTGATAGGCGCATAGAATGGCCTTTCTGGGGATTGGCGGCAGAAATAGAACTTCTGCGCGATGCTGATTTTGAGTATTTCCCTCGCAATCCAAAGTTACCTGTTTCCAGCCCTGAAACGTTGGCGGAGGCCGTAAATTTCGGAGTAACGCTTTATAACCAAGTGAAGGGCTTGATCCTATCGCACCATCAGGGTTGGACTCTGGCGGTTAGTCAAAGTTTTTGGAATCAGGCCGCTGCCTAGCCACTCTAACTGCCTCTTTCTCTAACCTGTAGGCGCAACCAGTTGGCGGTCGGCCAGCCGAGCGGCCAGCCGACTTTCTAAGTCAACGGGTTGCCCGGTTGGTTCCAAATTGGGCTTACAGGTTCATTCTATTTTGACCAAATTCCTCAGTTTTGGTTTATTCACCGAAAAAGCGTTCGGCTGGTTTCAAATTGCTACCCCCGACAGAACTATGTTACAATGCCATTAGCTTTGCAACGATATATTGGTTACTTGAAACATCTAATTTTAAATTTAGAATAGAAGTGGTTCATTTAGATGCCAGATACTATTGACGAACGTTATCAACTAATAAAAACTCTTGGTAAAGGAACATTTGGTGAGGTTTTTGAGGTTAGGGATCTTAGGTTAGACCGTTTAGTAGCACTCAAGCGTTTCTCTAACGAGACCCTTGCCGACCCAGAGGTTCGAAGAGAAATTAAAAATGAAGCTAGGTTAATGGCTCAGTTTAAACATTCTAATATTTTGCATGTAATAGATTATCATATTAAAGACAATCTTGGTTATATCGTTACTGATTTAGCCGAAGGTGGCTCTCTTGACAAAAAGATCAGCATGGCGGTTCAACAATCTGCTCCTTCCGGCAGGCCGTTTTCTCTAGTCGAAGTAACCAACTACCTACAACAAATTGCATCCGGTTTAGAGGAAGCTCATAGCAAAAGAGTAGTTCACCGTGATCTAAAACCAGCTAATATCCTATTAGCTAAAGATGGTCACGCTATGATAGGAGATTTTGGGTTAGCTGTTATCTTAAGTGATTATTCTTCCACCACTCTCCACCGCGAGGGAGGCACACCTTATTACATGGCTCCTGAACAATGGATGAAAAGACCCCAACTGGTTAGCGATGTTTATGCCTTGGGCATTATAACTTTTCAATTACTTACTGGAAAACTACCTTACCGCGGTAGTCTAGCCGAATTAATGGGTCAGCATTGTAACGTACCGATGCCTTTACTAAGTCAGGTTGCTCCTGAGCTAACTTATTCCTCCACTTTAGACGATGTGATTGCAGCAGCCACCGATAAGGTGTGGAGAAATCGTACTCGTTCACCACTAGAATTTTATGAACATTTTCGTGAGGCGGTTGCCAATATTTCCCTTAAAGATGTAAGGCTATCGCCTCCACCAGATCCAAACCGTCCAGATTTACCCAAGGAAGAGTCAAGTAGAAATACAAACAGTTCGACTAAGAGATTGCTTAAACAGGCCAAGATTCTTAGGGCGGAGCAGCATCACCGCCTGAAGGCAGGTGTTGACAATCAAATTCGTGCTATTATTAATCATGATCTGAAAGATTTGGATGAAAAAATTCAGAAGTTTGAGAACGAGTTAAAGCTTAATTCTATAAAGCCTAATGCAGTGGAATCCTTGCCAAATTTGCCGTATGCTTCAATAGCGCAATCTAGCTCGTTCAACCGAAGTGGGAAAGGGTTAGAGACAGAAGGAAAAGCAACTCGAATAGAGAATCCATTTATGGATATTGGACCAGTCCGTAAAGACTATTTTATCTGGCCGGATGCCTTGGCAAAAACGCTTCGTTCTGATCTAAAGTTCGATTCGGTTTCGGTTTGGGGTAAGCCTAAAATCGGCAAATCCTCGTTACTCTGGCTCTTCTACCAAGAACAACAAGAGCAAAACAAGAAAGCACTCTTTTGCGATATGCAAGAGTTTACCAAGATGCAAGAACTTGTAGACAAGATAAGCGGACAACTGGAGTTATCGCCGGGTCTAAGTTGGTCAGAATTAGAACAACACTTGCTTACGCAACCCTTTTACCTGTTTCTGGACAATTTTGATAACGCTAATAGGATTGGGTTTGATGCCGAATGGAATCAACGCATCCAGGACCTATTGGATAAGAATTACCGCTTTTGGTTGTTTATTTCCTCTAGTCAACCCCTTGCTGAGATTGTTTCACAAACTGGTCAAGGGTCTGAGTGGTATAAGAAATTAAAGCACCACCATTTGCAAGGTTTTTCTACAGGTGATGCCGAAAAATTACTTACCTCACGTCTGCCAGTTGAATCAGTGGATCGAATTTTTCCCAGTGAAATACGAAGCAAATTCTTGCAACTTGCCCGCCAAGGAGGAGAGCCTTTTATTCATCCTTTCAAATTCACCTTGGCGGCCCGTCACTATTATGATTATAAAATGAATAATTCTTCCCCAGATTGGGAAGCCGCTTATAATAAGAGTATTCAGCAATATAATCTTTAATTTATAAGTATTATCTTAATAATTTATGGTAGGGGTGTATTGCATAAGAATCCGGGTAAGACCGGAAATTTATTTCCGGTCTTATAGCTAAAATTGGTTAAAACCAATTAAATCTAAATCAGATTGAGGTTGATTGATTAGGTATTGCTAATCTTAGATTTGTCTACCCGCTCCACCTGAAGTTTTATACTTCGGCTGAGCCAAAATATATCTCCATCTTGCAATTGGTGCGGCTTCCCAATCTCAAGTTGACGTTTTGGCTGGCCTTGCTCTTCTCCCACAAACGTACCATTTCTAGAACGGTTGTCTACGATCTCTAGTTTATCGGGACTGTATCGAAGCTCGGCGTGTTGGCCTGAAATCCGTTCATCTTTTATCACCATCTGGCTGCTTTTTTTCTCCCGACCAATTACCCAGCTGCCCTTTCCCGCCGGAAGCACAAACTGGTCATTGCTTTCGCTAGAAAGGATTTTTATAGACCAGAGCGTCTTCTGCGTGGGAGCAGATTCAGATTCCATTATGGTGTATTCACCCAAATCTGTTTCAGGGACGGTTCTTCCAGAAGCAGGCGGACGTGATGACGAAGAGGTATCGGTTGGTCGTGCGACTGACCGTGTGATGGGCTTGTTGGATGGTTCGGCTAGTCGTTCGGCGGGTCGTTCAGTTGGAGGTAACCGCCTTGTTCTTGAGTAATCCTTCGGGCTGGCCGGTCCACTGGTGGTCGGCTGGCTCTCCTGCCCAGACCTAGAAGGCAGCTTAGGTCGTCTTTGGCGGCTAGAAGATGTAAGACTGCCCATACTTGTGGCTTGACCAAAAGGCAACGGATCGGACACTGGCTGCTTGGGTCTACGCCAGTAAAAAATTGAGGCAACCACGATTCCTCCAAGTAGGATAAAGCCTATCAACAGTGGCAATAAGAGATTGGGCGGAGGCGGAGGCGAGACCGTAAATTCCTTCTCCACCTCTTTGTATTTCAGGTCTCCATCTACCAGATGCAATTTAAGTTTATACGTCTTTGGTGAATTGACCTGCCGCACCACTTCCGCCATTTCTGTAACTGAAAAAGCAGCCGTACCCTCGACTTTCTGATTGTCGTAGACCGCTACTAGGGGCTGAGTGAAATATCTGAGTGGCTTATCGTCTTCCCAAACTTCACCACTAACCGACATAGTAGGGCGATTTTGGGTACCCCGCACCCCACTCAAGTTTACCGCTACCGTACCCGTCTTTGTATCCGAATCTATCTTCCCGATACTATAGCGTACCGGGTTATATTTGGGGGTACACTGTTCTTTAGGAGGAGAGGTATCAACCGTAGTATTATTTGTCCCCTCTCGTTTAATAGCTAGGTTATTGCTATCCAATGCTTGAACTTTAAAGCAATAGACCTGATCGAATTTGAATCTTGCCGCCGAAATCCTACCTTCTGCGGTTGCGTCGGGTAATTTTGGATCCACTTTTAAGGGTATTTTGAACGGGTTCGGATCAAGATCAGTACTCGTTACATTATCAGCCGTCACGGTAACTTCCAAGTTACTCACGTTGGTGGGTCGGGTTACTCGTAAGGAGAGTACATAGATGTCGTTTTCGGTTTCATAGTTAAGAAGCTTGTCATACTCGATTTTGGGCATCGAGAGGGTAGGATCATATTTTGGAACACATTTAGTAAGCGGGTCAGGCGAACTACTCGTCGGATTAGGATTGCTGCTTGGAACCAACTGCCCACTTTTATTAAAGAGGCTAACACTGAAGCAATATCTCTCGCCAGCCTTAAATTTAGCGGCAAGGATTATAGGCTCTAAAGTAACTTCACTAGACCCATTGCTGAGATTTGGAAAAGTGCTAATAGATTGCCCGGCTGCTGTCACTTCAACTTGAGCATTATTATCACCTTGGAGTACTTTGACCTCTACCCGACTAGCGGCTCCCGGATTGGTCAGCCTCAAATTTAGCAGATAACTATCTTTTGTCTCATTGTAGCTGGTATCTTTGAAAAAGGCGATTTTAGGGATAGCGGTAGTGTCAGATGAGTCAAAACTAAAACTGGTGGCGGGAAAGGTAGTGGCTTTACTATTACTTTCGCCCGTCACCCGCAAGAGTCCCTCATTTAGTCCTTTTTGTGCTTGGACGGTGGCTTGGGCTACCCACTGATTTTTGAGTAGCGTCATCATCGTAGTGAAGGCACTGCCCATATTATTTTGGTCGGTAGTTTTAGTGTAAGCACTAGTCTGCTCCGCCATCCTTTTAAGCATTGCTTGGTCAACATTGCTACACGAGTTATCAGCACAAAGGCCAATGGTGTAAAGCGGGGTTACAATCGTATCGTTAGCCCGTTCGATTACATTTTCAATTGGACGGCTACCGCCTACCTTGTCACCCTCAAGCGTTTGAGCGGTATCGGCGCAAAATTCATCTTTGCCATCGGTGAAGACAATCACCGCTCGGCGGTCTAGCGAATTGGGAGTAGCGTTTCTAGCAAACTCAATGGCCTGATAGGTAGCATTATAAAGGCAAGTAACGCCCACTGGGTCAACCTGAATGGAATTGATGGCCTGCTTGACCAGTGTGAAGTTGTTGGTAAAATCTTGCACTGCCTTAAAATTTTTACCATCTATAGCCACGCGGGTAAACCGAAAGACCGCAAACTCGGCCCGTTTGGGAGCTTCGTCCACCGCTTTGTTAGCCGCTTCTTTGAGCTTAGCCATTGAATTTGCCATACTACCACTGGCATCTAGCAACAACACGATCCGAATAGGCGAGTCAGGTTCCTTAATGGTAGCTGGAAAGGTAGCCTGATTCGGATTGGTCAGCTGGATTTGGCCCACTGATGCAAGCTGTATTATATTTTGGGGGTCGGGTATGGAAAAATAAACCTGTAAACCTAGCCCATCACTTTTGGCCTCGGTACTAGTAGTAATAATTTTAATATTAGTAGTAGTCTGTGCCAACACACCCGAAGGCCACAGAGCGAGCGGCCCGCCGAGCGGCCCGCCGAAAAACATGGCTAATAGTATTAAAAATTTAATGGCCTGTACGCGCAACATTTTCTTCCTCCGTAGTAGCATTAGGTGTCAGGTGACGGGTGTCAGGTGCTAGGTATCAGGTGTCAGGCAACCAGTTGACATTATCTGTTCCCCGATACCCGATACCCGTCACCCGTTATCCGATGCCCGTCACCCGATACCTAACAGTGGTTAACCCAACGGCCCGCCGATTAGATCTTTTACTATCTGAGCGGGATCCTCTGACTTTGCCATTTCTTCGGCTATGTTAGAATCGAAAACACTCTTTAACCAGTGTTGCTTCCTAAGCTCCAACAGCCACTTTTCGAGGACGGCGGTTTCAATCTGTAGCAAACTTCTGGTAATTCGAGCATTAGCTAGACCAATGGAACCACCAGCTGTAGATTCGAGTATTTCAAGCAGCGTCCGATTTTGCGGAGCCGATGCCCCTGCTTCGTCGGCTGAACCCGGCCAAGCGGCGCGAAGGTCGCCCCATTTTTGTTGGATTTGCTTGATCCAGTCATCCAGTTCGGCGGCAATTTGTGGCACATTGTCGCCATCTGGTAAGCTATGCGGGACTGCCAATTGCACCAGTAGCGGCATACCAGATCTTACCACAAAGCCCCGCCCTACCGACAACTCCCGCGAGCGTAACTCTGTCGGTGTGCTATATACCTGCAAAATGTTCAACGCTTGGGCGCTTTTTAACCCCAAGCCGTAAGACTTGATTGCATTCCGCAACTTGGAGGCACCACCTTCCAAGCCCGAACTACCGATTATATGGATTCCAGCACTGCCGTAGCGCCGCACCACCGAGGCCAATTCGTTATTGACCTTATCTTCTATTTCGTCCATATTATCTATAACTACAAATAGTTCGGGCCGCCCTTGGTCAAGCAGGCTCTCCGTGCCTTTAGTTCGTCGCTCGCCCTCCTGCTTCAAACGGGCCACCAATTCGGGAAGAAGTTCCTCCTCTTCCGCTACGTCTAAGACGTGGGGCAAGTGACCCAAGTTAAGTTGACCGTGATGTTGAACCAATTTGCGCTGCGGATCAATCAGCACCAACTGAACCCGGTCGGGCGAATTTTGGGTTGTCAGCGAAAGGATAAAGTTACGTAGAGCGGTAGTACGCCCTGAAAGGGGTGGCCCAACAATCAGGAAATGTGGTCCTTGATTCCACAAATCCAACTCCACGGGCTTCAAATCGCTACCCCGGCCAAGTATAGCTTTGGCAACCGCTCGCCCGCTAGAACTGCGCTTAGCCGTCACCTCTTTCAGCAAATCCTCTAACTTGATCTGGGCTTGAAGGATCGGAATACTTTCCGGCGGCGACCACATTGATTGATTGGTTGGATATTGCTCCGCCCATTGATTTTCACCTTCGGCTGACCGCGATACCTGATCTCCGTCACCCGCTACCCGATACTGTGCTACTACCTTCTGCATATTGGCAATAATTTTAGCCATATCCGCCGCTTCCGATTGAATAGGCTGTGCGAGTGCGGTACCAGCTTCGGCTGGCCGCGCCGATTTAAATTGTCCGGCGGCGAGGGCCGCTTGCAACAGTAAGGGGCGTGACCTCAACCGTACATAGCCCCGACCCGGCACAGGCTCTATTTCACTTGCTCCCGGACCCACAATATCCAGATAGGTATCTTTACTAGACTGATGCAGGGTAATCCGCTCGGTAAACAAGCCATAAAGCTTAGGCGGCATATTATTGGGAACGTTGCAAGTGACCATAAATCGGAGACAAACACCCGAACCGCGACGTACTAGAGGCAGCAAAACCTCATCCATAAACCTTTCGTAGTTTTCCCGAAGTGCGGCAATGTTATCAATCGCAACTACAATGGCTGGAAGTTTTTGGTCAGGGTAAGCGTTATTAAAGTCAAAGATATTACTGATCGGCTGACCGGTGGTACTTTGGCTGGCGGTACTTAACAGGCGTTGCCTGCTTTCAAGTTGCCGCGTCAGAAGATCAAAGAGGCGCTGTAGACGTTCCTCGAAAGCATCGTCGTCAGCGTAAATTACCTCGCCTACGTGGGGTAATTCTCTCAGACCACTTAGATTACGGCCCCCTAGGTCAAGCAGATAAAACTGTACATCGCCGGGTGAATGAGTTACGGCTAAACTGGTGACAAGAGTCCGCAACAAGGCACTTTTGCCTGAGCCAGAATCGCCACAAATCACTAGGTTATTCCGCTTTAGGTTGACCGAATAGGGCTCTTGCCTTGCCTCTTTTGGGTCATCCAGCAGACCGATTACTGGGTTTAAGATTTGTCCCTGCCAATCCAATTGCGGCCAATCCACAGTGGAGCCACCAGTGGAGCCACCAGTGGAGGGTTCAGCTAACCAACCCGGTAGACTGGGCTCTAGGATAAATTTCGCCCCGGTTTTGCCGTTGGTCAAAGGTTGGTAGAGGCTGATCGCTTCTGGCAAGAAAGGGGGCCAAGGTCGAGGTACCACCTGATTGGCGTTAAGTTCGCGACAGAGATCCACCGCAAAGCTAAAGAGCTTAGGCGTTTGCAGGTCATCCGGCTTGGCTGCACTAGGCAATTCTTCTCCGGCGTAGGCTACCTGAATAAGCTCAATATTTTCGTTGCCTACCTGAATGTAACCGCGCCCTGGTAGCCCGTTGGGGAGTAGGGCCGCATCGGGACGGCGCAGGAGTTCTTGGCTGGTATCGGTTTGCTCTACCCGCAGACACATCCGTAACTTAATATTCTCGCGCATCTGATCGGTAACGCCTTTGGGACGTTGTGAGGCCAGAATAAGCGTAACCCCAACGGAGCGCCCTAGCCGGGTAATGGTCTCAAGCTGTTGGCGGTAATCGGGATTTTCGTCAATCATCTGAGCGTATTCATCAATGATGATAAAGAGGAAGGGATAGGGTAGCTTGGCGGCTAACCCCTTACGGTGGTAGTCCACAATATCCTTAACGTTCTGGTCGGCATTTAGTCCAGTGCGGCGGTTCATTTCGGAGGTAATGGAAGTAAACATCCGGGCTACCGCCATTGGGTTCAAGTTTGTTACCAGATCCACGCAGTGCGGCAAATTCTCAAAGGGTTTGAAAGCACCGCCGCCCTTGTAGTCTACCAACACAAAATTCAGGATATCCGTGGGATAGCGCAGAGCTAGGCCGACGATCAGGGTCATCAAGAGTTCCGATTTACCCGAACCAGTACCACCTGCCACCATCGCGTGTACGCCATCTACTTTAGCCTCAAAGATCAATTCGCGCGGCTCATCTCCCGCCATTTTACCTAGAAAGACCCGCAGCCAGTTGGCTTTTTGGGGCTGACGTTGCTCGGCCCAGCGCTTTTGAACCGCCCTCCTCAGTTCGGTGGGGAACTCTTCTTCCGCCGCGCTGATTCCAAAGTCATCCGCCAACATTTTCCGATAAGCCACATTTTCCGGCAGAGCGTCAATTTTGAAGGGCTTGGGTTTATCGAGCAACCGTTCGGCGGCTTGCTGCATTACCAGACCGAGTGCCTTAATGGTCTCCATTTCACTCAGACCGGGAAGGGTGTCAGGTGTCAGGTGCCGGGTGTCAGAAGAGACTCCACCGATACTCTCGGCTGGTCGCGATACCTGATCCCCGATACCCTCGGCTGACCCTGATCCCAACACCCTCGCTTGGGCCACTTGGAAGAGAAGGGCGTTGCGGTCAATGCGAGTGGCTCCTCGTCCGGCGATAGTATCAATTTCCTTTAGCCCTGAACCGACAATTGAAATGTAGTCCTCGGCGTTTGCCAACCTCAGAGTAAATCGTTCGGTAAAGAGACTATACAATTTACTCGACAAGACATTCAAGCGGTCGGCGGTGACAATGAAATGTACCCCATAAGTCCGTCCCTGCCGGGCTAGATCAATAAAAGCGGTCAGGAGGTCGTCTTTAGTGCCAGATTGGGCATTACTGCCAAAGTTATCCATATATTCGGCAAAATTATCAATTAGTACCACTACCGAGTGGAGGGTAGCGTTGGGGTGAGCGACATTATATTCGGTCAGATTAGTAACGCCCACTTCGCCAAACGTGCGTTTACGGAGTGTGATGAGGTTATTCAATTCGCGCCAGAGATGGCGTACCCGCTCCTCATAGCCCCGCTCGTCCGGCATAATAATGGTACCCACTTGAGGCAGTTTTTCAAGTACCGAGAGGCTACCACCACCTAGATCCAGAATATGCAGGTGCAAATCTCCGGGACTGTGGGTAGCGGCTAAGCTAGTAACTAAGGCGCGTAGAAAACCAGTTTTACCCGAACCAGATACGCCGAAGACCACTGCGTGACCAAGCCTGAAATCTACGGTCAACGGAAGTTGCTGCGCTCCCGCCGGGTCATCCACCACTCCAACAATGGCTTTCAGGGCCGGAATTGTCTGTGGTGGTCGGCTGGCCGCGTCGGCTTGCCAATTGAGCAGAGGCCAAGAAGTAGGGGCGGATTGCATCCGCCCTGATTGCATATCGGCTGGTCGCGCCCCTGTGGAGGTAGGGGAGAGCCATTTTTCGATATAGGGATTAAGCACCAGTGGCCCTTGTGCGGTTCCAGCCCTAAGAAACGCGATGTCCTCTGGCTGAACATAATCTTCGATTAAGGGACTACTGAAAGTGAGTTCGGTAGGCAACGCTTTGGGCCAAGGCGAGCGGGGGAAGGCTACCTTGGTCTCCCCCAGTAAGAACCGGGCCAATTCTACCACCACATCATAAAAGCGGGGTGGTTCCTGATCATAAAAGCGGGGTGGTTCCTGACCAGATTTAACAGGGAAGGCTGTTCCATTGGTCTCAAAGATTTCGCCTGTGTAAGCGGTTTGGATCAACTCAATGGTCTCGTTGCCAGCCTGAATATAGCCCCGCCCTGGTTGACCATTGGGCAAGAAAGCGGCATCGGAGCGACGCAGTAGTTCCACGCTGGTATCTACCTGCTCTACCCGCAGACAAATCCGCAACTTGATATTGGCCCGCATTTGGTCAGATACGCCAACCGGACGCTGTGAGGCCAAAAAGAGGTGTACCCCTAGCGAGCGCCCGACACGAGCAATACTATTGAGTTTTTCGCCGAAATCGGGATTTTCGCTAATCATTTCGGCATATTCATCAATGATAATAAACAAGAAGGGATAGGGCTTACCCGTTAGGTGTAACCCCTTGCGCCGATAGTCCACAATATCTTTAACTTTGGTATCGGCGTTTAGGGCCGAGCGGCGATCCATTTCCGCCCGAATAGCGGTGAACATCCGCTCTACGTCCGCCTTGTTCAGGTTTGTGACCAGATCCACGCAGTGGGGTAGGGTTTCAAAGGGTTTGAAGGCTCCGCCACCCTTGTAGTCCACCAACACAAAATTTAGGGCGCTGGGATCGTAGGTTAGGGCGAGGCTACTAATGAGGCTCATCAGCAGTTCCGATTTACCAGAACCAGTGCCGCCCGCAATCAGGGCGTGTACCCCATCCTTTTGGGCTTCCAATTCTAGGGTTTTGGGACGGCTGCCACTCGCCCTTCCGACCATAACCTTCAGCCAGTCGGACTTAGTTGGGGCGATACTCTCCTGCCAGTACTGGTAGGCTAGATTTATCAAAACTTGGTAACTGTTTTCTTGGGGTAGTCCCGTCGGCTGGCCGTGGGCTGGATCCTGGGCTAAGGCTGGTAAACCATATCTCTCCGCCAAGAGTTCTTTCAGCAAGACCTTACTGGGCAAAGCGTCCACCTTGCGAGGTTTGAGGTAGCGATAACCCTGCGCCTCTCGTCTAGTGATAAAGGAGTCCATCTGCCGTCCTAGTAGTGCTATTAACTCCGTCTCGTTTACATTTTCTTGGGGTCGGTTGGCCGCCGGGTTTGGGCGTAGATCAAAGGCGGTGGCTACCTGACCACTGAGGAGTTGTTGACCGGAGCGGTCAGACGAGAGGATATAGCAACGTCCGGCTACGTCGGTGACTAGTTCCGGTTGTTTGCCCAAAATAGCGCGGTATTCCGAGAGATCGGTTAGGTGCAAAGCAAAACGTTCGGTGAAGAGGTTGAGTAGGTTGCTCGGCAAGCCCCCAAGCTGATTAGCCGAGACAATAAAGTGAATACCATAGCTACCGCAATATTGCACCAGTGTCAGGAACTCGCTTAGTAGGCTGCTCACGTTATCGCGCTCTTTGCCAAAGAGGGCAATAAACTCGCCAAAATTATCAATTACCACCACGAGGGCGGGAAGGGGTTGGGGGTTCCGTTTATTATATTCCTCCAGTTTGTCCAGACCTGCCGCGCTGAAGAGTGTTTTGCGCTCTTCCATTATAATATTAAGCTCGCGGAGCAACTGCTTGACCCGTTCTTCAAAGCCCGTATCGTCGGAGGTAATGACCGCCCCGAGGTGGGGCATACCCTTAAAAGCCTCTAGTTTACGTCCGCCCAAATCTATCAGGTACAAATGTAGGAGATTGGGCGAGTGGGTGGCGGTGAGGCTGACAAGCAGGGTTCGGATAAAGGTGGTCTTGCCCCAGCCAGAAGCCCCAAAGATAATGGCGTGTCCGCGTGGTAACTCTAGTGCCAACGGAAATTGTTTGGCCTCATAAGGATTATCTACCAGACCAATTACCGGACGTAGGGCGTAATTCCAATTGAGTGGTTCCGGCCAACCTTCGGCCTCTTCCATCCAACCGGAGAGGGCCGGGTTTAAGCACAAACCCTCATCCGGTAGAGCAACTCCTAGCGTGATGATCTCTTTTTGGATTAGGTAATGGTTTGAGGTAATGGCCTCAACTGACAGAGCAGCATCCAACCGACTCGCCGCGCGGCCCGTGACCTCCGTGGTGGGAACTAGGAGGGGCTGGCTAAGGTAGAGCGATTTGGGTAGGAATTTGGGCCAAGGGGCCAACTGCTCTGGTACGCCCTCTTTCTTAGCCAAATCTTTCATCTCTTTTACCACTAGTTTATAGAGTTCGGGGGTAGCGTTATCGCTTAGGTCGGACTGGCGACCGTGAATGTGTTCGCGACCGGGCCATATCACCTTCTGCTCTCCGCCTTCGGAATAGGGTTCTCCGGCATAGCCGACTTGGATAAGCTCAATTTCATCGTTGCCTACTTGGAGGTAGCCGCGCCCCGGTATGTTGGTGGGAAGATAGGCGGCATCGTTGCGGCGTAAGAGTTCGCGGCTTTCCGGACCCGATTCGACCCTAAGACAGACCCGAAATTTAATGTTGGCTCGCATCTGATCGGTAACGCCACTAGGACGTTGGGCGGCGAGGAGCAGAGAGACCCCTAACGAACGTCCGACGCGGGTAATCGTCTCTAGCTGAGTCTTGTATTCGGCCCGGTCTGCAATCATTTCGGCAAATTCATCTATGATGATGAAGAGGAAGGGGTAGGGCTTGACGGTCAGGTGTAAGCCCTTTTGGTGGTATTCTACGATATTTTTTACCCCGCGCTCGGAGTTTAACCCTTCGCGGCGATGAATTTCGGCGGTAATGGCGGTAAACATCCGGGTGACGGCATCGCCATTTAGGTTGGTAATGACATCTACACAGTGGGGTAAATTTTTCAAGCCCTCAAAAGTGCCGCCCCCCTTGTAGTCTACCAGCACGAAATTCAACATCCGGGGATCGTAGGCGGCGGCCATACTGGTAATCATAGAGATTAGTAGTTCAGATTTGCCGGAGCCGGTGCTACCCGCGATTAGTCCGTGGCTGCCATCTTTTTTAGCTGAAAATTCGAGGGTGCGAACTTTGTTACCCGCCATCATACCTAGCCGCGCCCGTAGCCAACCTGCCCGCTCCTTCATTACGCTATTTTGCCAGTTCCGCTTGGATCCTTGCAAAAGCTCGGGTAGGGTTCCACACTTCATCAGGGTGAGGAAGGGTACGTTGCTGGGCAGATTTGCGCTGGCACTTTGGCGTAGTCTTATCTGTTTGAGCGAATTGGTCAAGGTCTGCATTTGGCTGATTTGCCCTGGCCCTTGGGTTACTACATCGGCTAATCCGATGTAGCGGCTGGTATTCACGCCGACTTCGGCATACCGAAAATGGAGGCTAGGGCCAGCACTCTGGTTATTACCCAGATTAATGCCCAGACTAGAACGTGCTAACTCAATCACAGCTAAACAGCCGTCCGGCACATTCTGGCGTTGGGGGGCTAGAAAGATAATGGCGGCTCCGAGGGCGGCACCCTCTTCTAGCAAAATAGTAATCGTGCCGTCGGTTTGGACTTGGTGTAGCAGGTCGGATGGATCATTGGCGGCTTCGAGTAGGTCTACCACTAGCAGCAAAAAGGGCTGCATTAGTTTATCGTTTTCCTCTTTTTTATCTCCCCGCTCTTGCTGGCGCATTTTGCGCTGGGCCAAAATGCGGCGGATATTTTCTAAGTAGTGGTCGAGGGGGGTGGCCTCTTCCTGATCGCTGGTGGTTCCACTGGAAGCTTGGGTAGCTTCGCGGCTAAAGAAGATGGGGGACTGCTCTTCGTTGCCACTGGCGTGAGGTAAACCAATGGTCCAGTCCCAGCCGCGCCGATTGGAGGCCAGTATAAAAAGTTTTGCGTCGGCGGGGGAGTGGAAGACGAGGTAATGGGCTAGAAGAGAGCGTGCAAATTCGTAGACACTCTCCCGCTCGCTGCCTGTGATGGCGAGGGCGTGGGCTAGGGGCGGAGTAAATTCGGCCTCACTTAGTTGTTTTTCGGCCTCGCTTTCTGGTCGTTCGTCATCAGCCGAGGTTTCCGGTTTAATGGGGGGACGCAGGGAGATTACGACGGGTATGTCGGAGACATAGCGGGCATCGGTCTCTAGCTTTTTAGCTTTGCGCCAGAGTGGGTTACTAGTGCTACCCTGACTTAATTTGTAGGTAATAGTGGAGGGAAGGGTTCCAACCCCAAGCCTTACCAGACCAAAATCGCTATCCAGAAAGCGACGTTCCCAAAGGCGGATTTCTTGATTGCCCCCACTGGTGGCTCCACTGGTGGTGTTGGTAGCTTGTCCGGCCAACCGCGCGGCGATAGAGTTTTTGGTTTCGTCGGCAAGGCGGATGGCGGTCAAAGCTTCGGGGTAGTTATAGCGGTAGAAGCGGCGCTGCAACTCGTGGAAGGAGTGCATCTCTTGATACAATTCGCCTAGCTGTTCTAGGTATTCTTTTTCGGCCTGCTCTTGTTTTTTGCGCTCCTTAAAAAAGACGTACATCGAAAAGAAGACCGAGGCTAAGACCGAAATGCCCATTGAGATGAGCAAGAGGGGATTGCGCCCATTACTTAGGATGGTAACGAGTACGTAGCCAGCGATGGTGGCGATGGGCAAGGCGATTTGAAATAGCTGAGTAGCGGCATCAAATGTTCTTTCGGGGGGAGGAGGAATGTCCCGTTCTTCAAAAGGAAGTTCGGGCTGGATACGTGGCGGTCGGTTTAAATCTAGCATATTATTTATTCTCTACCTTGGTTAGTTTTTAGTGATTAGTGCTTAGTCTTTAGTGATTAGTGCTTAGTCTTTAAACCAGTTTACGTTCGTTGACTAACAACTAACAACTAACAACTAATAACTAACTTAACAGGCTAACAGTAACAAAAATTAAGAAGATGAAGAAAGCGGCGGTAAATAACCCGATGGCAATCTTCAATAAAACGTCGGTTTTACGCCACCAGACCTCTTTTTCGCTGGGTATCTTCTTAAAGGTGGACTTGAGATTTTGGGAGAGTTCACTGGCGTGGGCTTGGCGTGAGTTTGGGTCTGGGCGGATGGCTTTTTCGGCAATTCCGGCCACTGGACTAACATCTTTGTTCCGGTTCATTGGTACAGGTTTGCCCTCGCGTACTACTCTGATAAGAGCCTTGTCATCCAGCAAACGGGCTGGATAGGCGGGTTGACCGATTAGCATTTCATAGAGGATTAGCCCTAGTCCGTAAACGTCGGTTCGATAGCTAACGCTGGGATAGGCTTCATTTAGTAGTTCGGGGGCGGTATAAGCGGGATGGCTGATACCTGGGTACCATTGTCCGCTGGCTTCGGCTTGGAGGGTGGCTATGCCTAGGTCAAGCAGTAAAATAGTAGCTACCTCTGGCTTGCGGGTGGAGGTTGGGCTGACGGTTTCACTTCCCCTAGTGGCGGAGAAGTTTACTAAGACCATCTCTGGGTTAAGGGCTAGATGGCAAACGCCTAAGCTTTGTAGCAAACTGATACTTGAGGCTAAGTCGCTAACAATGGAGCAGGTATGATAAATCCAAGGTTGGGGGTTGCGGGCCAATACTTCGCTCAGTGGTTCACCCTCGACATAATCAAAGATGTAGTAGAAGAGTAGCTGATTTTGCACTACTACCTGACCGTAGGGTTCTTTAGCTCCGGGGTAGGGTAATTGGAGGTGGGGCAAGAAGTAGAGATCAGGCTCGGTGACTGTTTGGAGTAAGATGGCCTCCCGTTTAAGGCGGGTGGTATGTTTTTGGCCCTCGTGGGCAATTTTAAGGTAGACTAGTTTATTTTGCCAATTAGCCTTGTAAATAGTGGAAGCCCGAAGCACAATAACTGGCTTGAGTATTTCAATATCGGCCAGTTTCTCCCCATGTTCAAAGATTAGAGGTGACTTTTCGGCTGGACAGGCTGCCTCTTGGCAGTATAGATTTCTATCGTCAGCACCTCGCCCACACATTAGGCAAACCTGTTTCATAATACTGCTTTCTGTGATTATTTCGGAACTGCTCGTTACTTGGTCAAAGATTTTGTTTCTAGCGCGTTTAGCCGAAAGACTAGACGAATACTGTCACCACCTAGCGAAAGCTGGTCTTTATCGCGAAGTGGGTATTCCCCCTCCTCGATAGAATACTTTTTCGGTTGGCCGTCCTTTTCAGTCATAACTATAAAAGGATTCTTAGGTGAGAGGTTTGTAATGTAAAATTGCCCCTTCCTTTCGGTCAGGAGGGCTTGCCTGCGCGAGGCTTTTCGGCCTTCTTGGAGACTATCCAAGTTTACGGCCAGCAAGAGATCGCCACTCTTACCGGGGTGGGGTCGGCCAATCAGAGCGGGTTGCCACCAGAGGCGATAGACTTGACCGCTGTTTGGTTCGCGCAAATAAGCGGCTTTGGAGAGGGGCGCGGCTCCGGTGGGCAAGGTTACTTCTCGCTCATCCAAGATTAGGTTGGGACTATTAACCAAGCTCTGTTCGCTCAAAGGAAGCTGATCGTCTAGCCGGGAGGTGCTACTGGCTAAACGCAACGCATAACTTTCAGGACGAGTGCCGAGAAAAGGCAACTCACCCTGAAACTCTTGTAAGACTTCGGCGATTAATTCTGGGGGCTTCAAGCTCGCAAGAGCCTCTGCACGTTGCGAGCCTAATTCAAAAATCTTAATATTAAGCGATATTCGTTGAGGACTCATAAATCTCCTGCGTCTAGCCGTTGTTAGTGCTTAGTCTTTAAACCAGTCTACGATATGCTAACTAACAACCAATAACGTAAACTGGTTTGACAACTAATGACTAACAACGACCAAGTCAACTGGTTGCTACGGCTTAATAGAAGCGGGTTGCACCTAGCTGGTCCCCACGTTCGAAAGCATCTACGGAGGTATTGAGGTCACCGCTCAGTTCGACGCACTTATCGGCCATCTTCTTGATTTCGGGCTTAATTTGCTGGAGGTATTGAGCCACCGCGTAAGCACCGACTAGACCCATAAAGGCTACCGCTTTGAGGGCCATGATGATACCCTCCATTACTTTTATCACGGTCTCTAAGAATTCACCAATAGTCTTGAAAGTTTTCGCCACGTTCCGTACGTCTGGAACGTTCATAAAGACTTCATCTGCCATTTTAAACTCCTTCGGGATTAGAAACCCCGCCTACTTATGGTTTTTAGTTTTTAGTGCTTAGTCTTTAGTCTTTAAACCAGTTTACGTTCGTTGACTAACAACCAATAACTAATAACCAATAACTAATAACTAACTTACTGGTAACAGGGCTCTCTAATAGAACTTGAACTTATCGCTGAGATTAGACCTGACCAAGTTGCTCACTTCGTTGTCGGCCCGGTTCATAGTATCGCGGCCATGACACAGATTGGTGTGGGTAGTGGTAATTCGCTCGGATACCTGGGCTACTCCCGGAATGACGAGGCTTGAAACTTCTTCGACGAAAGCATCGGCCCCTTGGCCTTTCCAGATACCCCCGACTACTTGGCTGATGATGGCTCGTATCGGTTGCATCGCCTGCTCTTCGATGGCTTGGATCTGCTTGGTAATCTGGCTCAAAAGGCTTTCGAGTAGTGCGTGAGCCAAACTTAAAATTAAATCATCCACTGATATTCTCCTTGCCTGCTAAAAGATTGTTCTAAGAAACAAACTGCGTAACAATCGGCTGGCCGGTCGGCTGGCCGCCTGCTCGTTACATGGTAATAGTGTCAGCCCTAGTGGTTAGAAAAGGCCCTGAGATTTTGCATCGGCCTCTTTCATGTAATTGATCGCGGCCTCGACATCGCCTTTCAGCTCCTCATATTTTTCGATCAGCTTGGTAAGTGAAGTAGTAAAGTTACCGTTGATGGCTTCCACAAAGCTCTCGCCACCACGCCCTAGGAGTGCGCCATCTTCTAGCGTCTTGGCAATTTTCTGCACCTCCTGTAGGACGGTTTGTAGGCGGTTTGCGCCTTGGTCAAAAGTGCGGGCCATGTCTTCGGCGGCATCGTATTCTAGCTTGATAATATCTTCTGACATTAACTGATTCCTTTCTCTTTCTACCTATCTAGTCTACAAGTTAGAAACCATCTGTAACAAACAGTTTGTTACGCTGTTCGTTAAGAGGGTTTGGCATTAGGCGCGGAACGGTGCGCTACTATCCTGTTCAGCCTGCTTGACTAACCTGGCTATCTCGCGGCTGACACGATCTCCCTCTTCCAAAGCCTGTTCTAGGCGATGGGTAGCAGGTAAGACTTCGTCACTCATTTCTTCGAAAAAGGCTTCTGAACCACGCCCGATCCATTTGTCACCCAGATTCCTCATACTGGATGTAACCTTCTGGAGTATGTCCTCTACCTCTTCCTTTTGGGCCGCGAACTGCCCAGCGACCTGCTTGATCTCGTCGTACTTGGCTTGAAATTTGTCTGACATCGGCGAACCTCCTTAAAACTAAAAAACTGATTTTTGGCTTACTCTGTTACGTAGTACGTCGTTGTTTGATTGCCTGAATTAAACTCTATAGCTGCAAAAGTTACATCACCCCGCCCACAACCTAGGCTACGTGAACCCACCAATGGGCAGGATGAATCAACGCTGAAATTTTTCTACTAATGAACTTTACCCTCTCGCTAACCACCAGCCGAAGCGATGGAGTTCATGATACCCTGCCAAACTGCTGTTTGTTAGATCAGCTTGGAAGGCAGGGCTAGTTCCTGAAATAGTCTAAAGGCCCTTTTTTAATGCGCCCTACTTACACCCCATGGTACTAGGGTCTACATTACATACGGTTATGGGTGTCGTCATTAGCGGCTTAACCGTAGTCGGTGCCGGTGCCAGCGTATCTGTTGGTCTCGGTGTATCCGATGGTGGAACCGTCGTAGGCACTTTTGTTATAGGTCTTGTTGTAGGTTTCTGTGTCGTCGTCTGTGGCGTATTAGTAGGACTTAGCTCCTTACAGAGTGTATCTATCGTCCCTTTCTGTTCATCGGTCAGTTCTATGGACTTGGCTTTGTTACAAACCAAATCTTGGGCTTGGGTTTTGTCGCTGGTTTTCAGAGCACTGGCGTATTGTAGATAAGCATCTACAAGAATATCGCGGGTGTTCGTGAAACTTTTGTCTTGCTCGTAGAGTGTTTTCAACTGAGCTATTGCTTCCGCCCATTTTTTATCGTTGGCAAGAGCGGCGGCATCCTTGTGCTGCTTGGTTTTCTCCAGTAGAGCTTTATTTTCTGGAGACGGATCTTCTTGTATACATTTGTCAAGGTAATTTATACCTGTTGTATAGTCTTTATGAGCCTGCTCTTTACCATAGGTACAATAAACCTGAGCCGCTAGGGAACTGGCTTTTGCTTTCTCTGGCTCGGTTAGGTTACTATTTTCTTTCAAACTGTTCGTTAGTTTTACCGCTTCTTCCCAATTATTCTGGTCTATAGCCGTTCCTATTTGGTCGAACAAACCCGAAATGGGAGTACCTGCTGGTGTGGGTGTAGTAGGAACTGGTGTTAGAGTAGGAGTTGGCGTAGGAGCTTGCGTTGTTGTAGTAGCAAGCTGGGTAGTAGGTACGGGCGGCGGAACCGTAGTAATCACAACTGCCACACTAGTTGGGGTTTTATCTGTATTAGTAACCGTAGTTGGGGTTTTATCTTTTGAAAGTATAAAGCCAATTGCGGTAAGTGCTATGAACACTACTAATCCTACTAACACTAGTGGCCTTTTCTCATTCATACGGATTGGCTGACCGATTCGCTCTCCCACATCCGGAGGGCTAGGTGGTGGCGGTGGTGGTAGTGTTGGGTTAACTATTCTATTTAGTGGCAACACGCCCGCGCCATTTTTTGCTAGATAGGAGTGTAAAGCTGCACTCATTTCTGCGATATGTGGGTAACGTCCGGCGGGTTCTTTTGAGAGTGCCTTTTGTATAAGGTGGTCAAGGTCGAGATTTGGTAAATTAGCTGGTTTTTGCTGAAGGTGCATCTGCTTCAGGCCAAAAGTGGTTGGGGCTATAAAAGGTGGTTTTCCACTGAGCATTTCGTAAAGTACTATCCCCAAAGAATAGAGATTACTACTTTCTACGGGCAATTCACCTGCGGCCTCTTCTACCGACTCATAGTAGATAGTATCCAGCACCCCACTTTTAAAATTAGCCTGATCGAGACGGGGTCGGTCAATTCGAAAATCTAGGATTTTGAGCGTACCTTGTGGGGTAATTACTAAATTACTAGGTTTAATTTTCAGATCAAAAATTGATTTTTGATGAAAGGGCTTTAACGCTTCCAGAACAGCCAATGCTATACTAATGCTTTCTGGAGGGGTTAAGGGCTTACCGCGCTCTTTTAAGAGTACGTCTAACCGCTTTCCCTCTACATATTGATATGTAATGGAGGGTGTTCTAGCTGAGTCATTTGTTCTGGAGACTTGACCAAGCGGAGGAAATTGCAAGCTTTCAAGCGTGGCTACTTCCTGATTAAAGTAGTCTCTTTCAGAGCCATACCACCTCTTAACAGCCACATATTCGCGACTAGACTTATGCTGAGCCTTATTGATTCTAGCAAAGGCAGCTTCTTCTAACAGTTCTAAATTGTGGTAGTGTTCTTCCGGTAGATTATTCATGTAACGATCCTATGTTAGAACTTTATTTACCAATGAAAAATAAAACTTAGACGAAACTTACCTCGAATGCTACATTTATATTGATACGAGAACACAGGGAGACCCTAACGTTATTTATTTAGGGTAAGCTCATTATAGCATAGACTCTACAGATTGCAAGTTAAAATTTGACTACGTATCTAAATCGGGAAATCAGGAAATAGGGGTACAGGGCGGTCATTTTCATACGCAATTATAGCATCATCACCATAATTCGTAGGGGCGTATTGCATACGCCCAACCTACGGCGGGTTTATGTAAACTGGTTCCAATAAACCCCTACCGATTGAGAGGATAGGCAAGGTTCAAAATCTGGGATTTTAGCTTTACAATTCGGGTAGTCCAACCGGAAATGAGTGCCATCCTAAAGTGTAAAGCCGTTTGAACCTTGCCATACTTCTTAAAATAGGGCTAATAGCTCTTCCCTTTTTTGGTTTTTTGTGGATAATATAAGTGTAACAAATCAACTTCTCTGGTTTTAAAAAACTAAAAGTGGAGCATTGAATGTCTACAATCTGGAATACCGCACAAATTGTGGCACTAGCTCCTGATAGTAGTTCCGCGAAGGCTGGCAAGAGTCTGGCTACGCCCCGCAAGTGGGTAGTGCTGGGCGTGGATGAGCAAGCTGTGTGGGGCGAATGTCAGGGTAGTGCTAAGGAGCCGTATCGCACCCAAGTGGATGCAAATGAAACGGCTTTTCGTTGCTCTTGTCCTAGCCGCAAGTTGCCTTGCAAACATGGGTTGGGCCTGCTCTTTTTGTTGGAGAGCCAGCCTGCGGCTTTTACCGCGAAAGAGCAACCTACTTGGGTAACAGAATGGTTGGCCTCCCGCGCTAAACGGGCGCAACAAAAGGCCAATCGGGAGGAGCGTGGCCCGGAGAATCGAACGGTGGTTGACTTAGCGGCTCAGGCCAAACGGTTAGCCGGGCGCGAAGCCAAAGTTACCGCCGGATTAGCCGACTTGGAATTGTGGCTACATGACCTGATACGCAATGGTTTGGCTACGGCTCAAGGTAAGCCTACTAGTTATTGGGAGACTGCTGCCGCCCGGATGGTGGATGCCCAAGCACCCGGCGTGGCCCGTTTGCTGCGAGAGATGGCCGGGATAGGAAATTCGGGGGCAGGTTGGGAAGCCCGACTCCTCGAACGGTTGGGACGGCTTCACCTCTTGTTGGAAGGTTTTAAGTTTAGGGCTGATCTCTCTCCTGCCACCCAAGCCGATATTCGCAGTTTGATTGGCTGGACGCAAGATCAAGAGCAGCTTTTAGCTTCGGAGGGGGTGCGGGACAACTGGTTAGTGGTAGGGCAACGAGTGGTAGAGGAAGACCGGATGCGGGTGCAACGTACTTGGCTGTGGGGTCAGCAGAGCCAACGGGCCGCGCTAGTCCTAAGTTTTGCTCCTTCTCATCAACCTTTAGATACTAGTTTAATCGTGGGTACTGGACTGGAGGCCGAATTGGTTTTTTACCCCAGTGGTTATCCGCTACGGGCTTTGGTTAAACAACGCTATAGTCCTCCCGTCAATTTCGAGACTCTTCGGGCTGGTCGGTTCACTGGTGGATTAGGTTATCCTGCGATTGCTGTTGCCTATGAAAACTATGCCAAAGCCCTAGCTTCCTATCCTTGGTTGGAAGAATTTCCGATGGCCTTGACCGCCGCTATTCCGGTACAGTTGGAGCAAAATTGGGTAATACGTGACTTAGCAGGCCAATGGTTGCCCTTATCGCCCCGTTTTACCCATATATGGCACTTGGTAGCTTTGAGCGGTGGCAAACCACTGCCTTTATTTGGGGAATGGGATGGCAACTATTTTTTGCCCCTTAGCGTTTGGAGTGAGGGCCGTTTTATAATCATGAAGGTGGGATTATGACACAAATTTCCTTCTCTGGCTTACTACCGACTTTGCTGGCAACGGCTCTGCTAGGTACGGAACGGCAACCCTTGAAGTTGCCGCCCCCGACTACGCCGCTGAGTAAATTCCTTGTTCGGTTAAAGACGGAGGATCGGGAGAGTAATTTGCTAGGGGTAGCAGCGACCGTTTTTCTCTATGAGCAGGCCGGACGTTTGCCATCCACCACCGACCAACCTCTCCCAACACCCTGCGAACCAGAAGAGCTTTCGTGCTGCACTATTCGGGCCGGGCAACACCTGCGGCAGATGTTGGATGGGCAGTACCGCGACGGCCAGCCGGAGGTTTTACCGGAATGGCTGGAGGCTTTGGCTAAGGCTAAGCAACATATCCCTGAAGAACTTTTGCCCGATTTATTAACTTTAGGCCAAACCCAAGCAAGCTTGCGCGAGGCTATTGTTGCGGTGATCGGTAAGCGGGGCTATTGGTTGGCCGCGCAAAATCCTGACTGGAGTTATGTGAGTGCCGAGGAAGCCGAGCTAGTTTGGCAGACCGGAAGCAGTGCTGCCCGACGTTTATTATTGAAGCGACTGCGAGCCACTCAACCGGAGTTGGCCCGTGAGTGGTTGATCTCCACTTGGAAGCAGGAGAAAGCGGAGGATGCCACCGCTTTTCTCTCGGCTTTTCAAGTTGGGTTGAGTATGGCGGATGAGCCCTTTTTAGAGGAGGCCTTGGATAGTCGGCGCAAAGAGGTGCGCTTGGCTGCCGCCGATTTATTGGCTCGCCTGCCCGAATCGCGGCTAGTGCAACGGATGGTGGCGCGGGTGCAGGCTTTGCTAAAGCCGGGACTATCGGATGACCGTAAAACCTACTTTAACTTGACCTTGCCGGATACTTGCGATAAAGCAATGTTGCGGGATGGGATTGAACCGAAACCACCCTACCAGCAGGCCAGCCGAAATGTAGGCGAAAAAGGTTGGTGGGTAGAGCAAATGTTAGCGGCTATTCCTCCCTCTTTGTGGACCCAGAGTTGGGGTAAAACACCTGCTATTTTATTGAAATTGGCTCAGCGGAGTGAATGGCAGCAGGTTTTGGTGGGAGGTTGGAGCAAGGCCACTCTTCGCTATCAGGATGTAGAGTGGGCTAGGGTACTGCTGAATAACCACTATACCTCCGATGAGGATGAAATAGAAGAACTCTTTCAGATTTTGCCCCCTGAACGGCGGGAGGAACTGGTTTTAGAACGGCTCCAAACTAAGGATAAAGCTTCTAATTCTATCGGCGAGAGACACATTGTGACTCTGTTGGGCTATTGCCGCCACCAGTGGAGCAGCAATTTAGCTGGGACGGTGCTGGAGGCGGTGCGCCGCTATATAGTGGAGGACGATAACCAGAATCGCTCTAACCTGATTTATAATTTTAAGAGTTTTGCAATGTACATCTCCCCTAGCTCTTTCAATTCGGCTGGCCGTGAAGCTGAAAAAGATTGGCCGACTGACGCTAAGATGTGGGGTGTATGGCAAAAGACTGTTGAAGAATTTCTGGCACTTTTACAATTTCGCTATGAGATGTTAAAGGAGATAGATTAATGGCAACCACGACCGAAATTTTGCGCCAACACCCCGAACAGCAGTTTGCCGAAGAACTGGAGGTGTTGGCCCAGACCGATAGCCGCCAACGTCCTCCCAATTGGAAACTTTCACCTTGGGCGGTAACAACTTACCTGCTAGGAGGCAAACTGGAAAATGGCTTTGAGGTCTCCTCGAAATATGTCGGCAATCGGCGGGTGATTGAAATCGCGGTTGCTACCCTTACCACTGACCGCGCCTTATTGCTCTTGGGTGTACCGGGTACGGCTAAAACTTGGGTCTCCGAACATTTGGCGGCGGCTATTTCAGGCGATTCCACTCTGCTTATTCAGGGTACGGCTGGAACCAGCGAAGAGGCTATCCGCTATGGCTGGAATTACGCCCGACTCTTGGCCGATGGACCCTCTATGCAAGCCCTAGTCCCTAGCCCTACCATGCGGGCTATGCAGGAGGGTAAAATGGCGCGGGTAGAGGAGTTGACCCGTATCCCAGCCGATGTACAAGATACCTTGATTACCATTTTGTCGGAAAAGACCCTACCCATCCCCGAACTTAATTCGGAGGTGCAGGCGGTCAAGGGTTTTAGCGTGATAGCTACCGCTAATAACCGTGACCGGGGGGTGAATGAACTATCCAGCGCCCTCAAACGTCGCTTCAATACGGTAATCTTGCCTGTTCCGGCTACCGCCGACGAGGAAGTGGAGATTGTGCAACGCCGCGTCGAAAGTTTGGGAAGGGCGTTGGAATTACCAGCCGAACCTCCAGCACTAGACGAGATTCGCCGTATCGTTACCATCTTCCGCGAGTTACGGAATGGTGTGACCAGCGATGGCAAGACCAAACTAAAAACACCGAGTGGTACACTTAGCACCGCCGAGGCTATTTCGGTGGTCAATAGTGGCTTAGCTTTAGCGGCCCATTTTGGGGATGGCTATCTGCGGGTTAACGATATGGCGGCAGGATTGGTAGGAGCGGTAATCAAAGACCCGGTACAAGATCGAGTGGTTTGGCTAGAATACCTCGAAACGGTGGTAAAAGAACGGGCAGGTTGGAAAGATATTTATCGTGCTTGCCGTGAGGTGGTAGATTAGGAAATTAGGAAGTAACACAGATGAACACAGCAACCTGTTGGCGTACCTCAGAGAACACAGATAATTTTATATATCACATTCTTAGGCAAGGTTCAAGATCGGGGCTTTTGGCTTTACAATGTAGACTGGTCTCGGATAGCTTGATCGGAAAT
>JACAUC010000434.1 GCA_013390945.1 Candidatus Chloroheliaceae bacterium | reverse complement strand
TACCATCCTAAAGACCAGTCTGCGTGTAAAGCCGGTATGAACCTTGCCTTAGCAGGTAAATGTGGGCTATAAAACAGAGCATATTACTCATAGCTTGAGTATAGCCTAGCCCTTTCTATTTGTCAAATAAGTTTATGCTATTTTTTAAAGCTATTTGGTAGACTGATGGTAGACTGGTCTTTGACAAGAGCAAGGGCTAGATTTATACTCAACATCTGAATATAAATCAAAACAGAAAGCAAGATGGCAGGTAATACGGATGGACACGGAACAAACTGCTGGGGTGGGATCATGGAAGAGGCGGCTCTCCCCCCTCGTACCAATAAGGCCCGCCACCGAATATGCCTTGTTGGGTTTGCTCTTGGAAGGACCTAGTTATGGCTATGATCTGACGCGCCAATTTTTACCCGAAACCGAGCTTGGAAAGGTCTGCCAGCTAGAGATGAGTATGCTCTATGCTCTCTTGAAAAAAATGGAGCGGGAGGGAGTGGTTGAAGGAAAAGAGGAGAAAGTCAGTACACACAAAACGCGGCGAGTGGTGATGCTAACTCCACTAGGGCGGAGAGAAATAGAAGAGTGGCTTCAACGACCAGTCTACCGCACCCGCGAGGTCAGGCTGGATTTTATGGTAAAAATGTATTTTGCCCGCCGGAAAAGCTTGGCCTTAGCATTAGGGTTGTTGGAGAAGCAGTTAGAGGTTAACCGTTCCCAACTAGAACAACTTCATCGGCAGAAAAATGAGGCTACCTCCGGGCCGGAAAACCGCTTTGAGGGTTGGGTGCAGGACTTTCGGATTAGGCAAAATCAGGCGGTCTTGGACTGGTTGGAAAGCTGTCTAACCCAATTGCAGACTGAAGACTAGTGTGACAGATTAGTCTGCCACTTCTGCGTCTTTTTTCTAGTTTGAAATAGATTGAGCGTAGACTGGTCGTAGTTGACGTTTAGACAAAAAATAGGGGCAATATCATCGGTATTATAAAGATTTTCCTCACAGTTGAAAGATTGTTGAATACGAATTTTATTCAACATAGCGAAGAAGACCGTTTTTTGCAAGTTCCTAAGCGATCTCCCTAGTTCCACAATCTTTGTGGACTGTAAGAAATTATACTAAGTTAAACTTAACCGTATTCCATATTCTTCTTAAAGATTCTACGCAAAAATACTTTATTTGTTATAAAAGTAAAACCATCTTTATTGATAGCCTAAATGACCAATAGAGGAGGCTTCGTCTTACATTACCGAAATAAGTTAATTAGCGAAAGGCTTGACATTGCTTGTTTTGTTTGTTACTCTTGTGTATTATAGGTAATGGATTGGAAAAAGGCAATAGATATAAACAGATGAATGTATTAAAGAGATTAAGAACAGAAAAGGGTATTAGTCTGAGGAAGCTGGCCGCTCGTGCTGATTTAGATCAGTCTACTATTAGCCAATTGGAGAATGACCATAAGAAGGCGATGCTGCTGACGCTGTATAAACTATCAAGGGCGTTAGATGTGCCAGTGGAAGAGTTGTTGGAATTGCAGGATAAGGGTGCGGCTGGGCGGGGCCGGAAGGGTGCGGCGGCGCGGTTGGTGGCACTTGGGTTAACTCCTGCGGCTGGCTCTGTTTCTGGTGAAGCTTCTGGCTCTGTTTCCGGTGGTGCTGCTGCGGGTTCTTCTGCTTCTGGCTCTGGTGATGATACGGAGGCGGAAGTAGCCTCGGTAGTGATGGCCGTAGCGGAATAAGAGAATAATGGCTACTACTCCTGAAGAAAAAGAAAAAGAAGAAGAGCTGCCTCGAACTATTCACACGTGGGCCAATCGGATTGAACAAAGGATAATAGAGGCCCATGGTGAGAAGGAGTTTGCTAAGCTGCTGCTCTTTTTTGACCAGTTGATACCTACTGAGGAGGTTAGTAGCCTTGACCGTCTGGCGCACGTTATGAAGATCATGGTGGTCTCTAACGACGCAAAGGCAATGCAACTAGCGGTGATCTGGATGGATCGGGCGGGGTATGGTGAGATCATGGCCGATGGTCTCTTTAAGGAGATCTTTGAGCTACGGGCCTTACAACGGAAGCAAGGGGAAGGGGAAGATCAAGCGACGGCAACCAGTTGACGCGCCATCCAACGGGATTGGGGCGGAATATAAGAAGCTCCAGCCGAGTGATTTCTCTGATCTGCTGGTTTTTAACGTTTGTTTAGTGTAAAGTGAAACTTAAAGTTAGAAGTGATCACCCAATGCGAAATTATGCTAAACATAGGGGAGGGCACTTCGTCTGATGAAATTCACAGGATAGTTGAAAATGATTATAAAAGAAGAGTTTTACCTTACTGTTCCTCATGAGGAAGCTTGGAAATTTCTTTCTAATTTTCCAGGTCCACTACAGTTTGTACCAGGTAAATTAGAGATAATTGAGCTTGTACAAAATAAAAAATATAAGGGTTTAGCCAAGGCGCGAGTCGGACCTTTAGTTTTTACTTTTAGTGGAGCAATGACTGTTATTTTGATTGACCATAAGACTTATCAAATACACATGAAGGCAGAAGCTAGAGATTCGTTCTTACGAAGCGGTTTTGTGGCTAGAGTTTATACTCAGACCATTCCCTTTGATAATAACGCAACCCGCGTAACCCTTAATGTGAGCGTTGGGTTAAATGGGTTACTCGGTAAGTTAAGTAGCTATATACTAAAGCCTGTTGTTCGTAGAGCGTTGAGTTATTATGAAACTGCCGTGAGTGAAGAAATTATTCGCCTTCGTAAAAGGGAGAAGGGAGGATGAGTACTGAAAACATTACTAATAAGCATCTTGGTTCCTCCCTCGATGACTTCCTTAAAGAAGAAGGAATTTATGAGGAATGTCATACTCAAGCGGTAAAAGAAGTTTTAGCTTGGCAGCTTGAGTATGCCATATCCTACCAAATACCGGCGGAGGTTGAAGACTTGACGAGTGGGAAGTTCA
>JACAUC010000433.1 GCA_013390945.1 Candidatus Chloroheliaceae bacterium | reverse complement strand
TTGATCTTGACATACCACCCAACTTGTCAGATAGGGACTTTGCAACAGCCCTAGCGTTCCAACATGAGAGGGAGCCACATCCAACTAGAGCGGGATAAAACGGAGCTTGTAAGTTGAAAAGTATGGCATCTAAAGGATAATCAGGAAAAGAAGTAATCCTATCACAGCTAACCAAATAGCCATAATTACACCTGCCGCAAGCCAATTAATCGGCCTTGGCTCGGTAGCTAATGCTTCAGCCCTTAACCGACAATCCGCCAAAACCGCAGGAGGTATCAGTCGGCGAGCCAAAAGGATACCCAGCGGAACTAAAACCAGATCATCGAGTAAACCTAAGATTGGAATGAAGTCTGGAATAAGATCAAGTGGGCTAAACGCATAACCCACTACTAGCCCAGCAAAAAGACGGGCGTACCAAGGTGTACGAAGATCGCGATAAGCGAGGTAGAGCGTATAAATTTCTACTTTAAGTAGTCTGACCTTTTGCCGCCACTGGGCTACCACTCCATCAAAACCTTGAGGCAATCCGGGTTCTCTAGGGCGGCTTTATAGGAGGCTTGATATTCAGAAATGGGAAAACGATGAGTAAAGAGGTGGGTGGCCTGAAGGCGATGAGCCTGAAACGCTTGGATTACGGCTGGAATATCTTCCGCCGCCCATTCCCGGCTGGGTCGGAAACTCAATTCTTTAATGAAGGGAATGGCAAAATCTAACTCGATACGCTGATAGAAACCTAACAATAAGACTCGTCCACGAGTCTGCATCTGCATTAAACAGGCATTGATAGCGGCCATTTTGCCAGTCGCATCAATGAAGACATCAATTTTAGCGGGGAGGCCATCTTTTAAGCTTTGGCGGCTCAGGTCTATTTTGTAGTCGCCTGCTGTCGCGCGTTCCAAACGGGCGGGTACGACATCAGCGACTACGACGGTGGCTCCTCTGAGTTTGGCGGATTGAGCCGCAAACTGACCGATTGGCCCTTGACCTAGCACCAGCACCACCTCCCCGGCTTGGGGAGCAATCAGTTCCACGCCATGCCAAGCGGTTGCCGCTGGAGCAATCGCCACCGCTTCGGCAGGATTAAGCCCATCTAACCGGAAGGCTTTGTGATAATCGGCAGAGATATAGCGAGATTGACCGCCCCAAGCGGAGGTCACCCCTTCATAGCCGTAGGAGCCGCCAATAAAGACCAACTCGCCCAGAAAACCTTCTGGTACTTCTGGCCCAACTTCGATTATTTCACCGACCGTTTCATAGCCGGGAATACAGGGAAAAGGCAATCCAGCCATTTCGACTAGTTGCCCCGCCAACAGCATACGTTCGGTACCTGCCGAGATGGAAGTATAGCGAGTCTTCACCAACACTTCCTCTCGACCTAAAGGCCGGAGTTTAACCGACTGGAAAGTCAATTCATAGGGTTGTGGTACAACAATGGCTTCCGTAGCTTCGATTACCATCTGAAGATCATTTTTTCCCTTTGAAAGAACCTGTAGAACGATTAGTAGTCGGAGTAACATCAGGCTCGGTCACTCCGGGGGAGGCAACTTTACCCTGAATGAAAGTAACTTCCAGCGTATCGCCCACAAAGACCGCATCGGAGGCACTGTAGCGAGCCAAGGCCGTTGGTAGAACCAAGGCCCGACGATGCCAACCAATTTCGATGACTAAATCGTCACCAGTCTGCATCAATTTTACTTCATCCTGAGTTACAAAAGGTAATTTGAGAGCCATAATATAGTTATCGCCGCGCCGGAAGATTTTTTGGGATTGACCTTTTGAAAAGAACTGGGACGGATCGCCATCAGCCCCAAAAACTTCGGTAGCCAAACGGTCTAGCATTTCGCGCCCTACTACCTCGCGCTCAAATTGGGGTGCATTAAGAATGGGTATAGGCGAAAAAGATTCTTCGGTCTGAACGCGGTATTTATCCTGCATTTCGCTGACATAGGCTCTAGCGGGCGAATGTTTTAGCGATTCCTCGGTTAAGACGCGGTTGACCACCACTGCATCCACGTTGTAACCAAAGAGGTTGAGATAGGTTAGGCTACGTTGGGCCTCTTTGAGTACCATTTTCTCCAGATTCATCACAATACGGGCCGAAGAGATTTCAGGATTACTCACAATATCACGGACGATATTCAGCCGATCCATAATATCTTGGAGCGAGCCAAAGACATCATCATTAGCCATAGGCATACTGGTGACACGACTCAAGACCGGGCGAGCCAATTTCATCAGACCACGCAAGGTCGGGAAGAGTTTTTCCACCCACCAGCGAATCACATCCGGCAAGCTGAGCAAGCGTAGCGTCTCGCCAGTCGGGGCGCAATCCACCACTACGACATCATAGGCACCGCTATCGTAATGGCGCTTGATTTGAACAAGGCTAAAGAGTTCTTCGGTACCCGGAATTATCGCCATTTCCTCGGTCGTAATATCATTATGACCTTGCCAAGCTAGTACATCAATCAAGAAATTACGGATGGTACCCCAGTTGCGCTCCATTTCATGTAGGGCGTTGACTTCTTGCGCCCACAAATTGTCGCTCACCTTGATTGGTTCCGGGCCAAGCATTACATCAAGTGAGTCGGCGAGGCTGTGTGCGGCATCGGTACTCATAACGATAGTGCGATAACCTAACGTCGCACAACGCACCGCAGTTGCCGCCGCAATGCTGGTTTTACCAACTCCGCCTTTGCCGGTATAGATCAAGATTCTCACAATTAATTTTTCCTCTAAGATTGCTTATAGCAGTTATTTACAACAAAACTATGGTCTTATTAGTTATTATACCAGAAAGCCCTAGCTATAGCAGGGTTTATGCGCTTGACCTTCATAACGGTTGAAGCTACCTGCTTAGGCAAGGTTCAAAATCGGGGCTTTTGGCTTTACAATTCGGATAGCTTGATCGGAAATAAATGTCAACTGGTTGTCCGATCTAATAGCTAAA
>JACAUC010000432.1 GCA_013390945.1 Candidatus Chloroheliaceae bacterium | reverse complement strand
AGGATAAAACGAGCGAGAAAGAGAAGAAAAAGGACTATAGCCGATTTCTCAATGCTTACGTCTTGGCCCGCTATCCGAGGGAATTTCTGGACACTGGCCCCGAGAATGGTGTAGTATTTACGGTAGATCCGAATAGACCTTGGTTGCGATGGGCCACCGTAGGTTATCAAAGGATCGTCCTAATAATTTGCCGCGATTTACCCATCGAAAAGCGATTTTATCGCTGGCTACTCTTTGCACCTTCAAAAGGTAAGAAATGGCCTGCCTTTATCCGCAGGTTAAGAGAGGAAGGCAACCTAGAATTATTAGCCATAGCTGAACAGCTTAGGCCGAAGGAGTATCGTAAGATGAAGATAAATGCTAAGGAGATCTGGGAAGAGGCTCGTCGGGCGGGTGCTTTAACGCCTGAAGTAGAAGCCTACCTTGCCAAAGAGCGGGCCGAAGGCATCGCAAATATGCTGGACAACCTAGACAATCGCGATTTTCTTCAAATGAGTATGTCGGTGGATTACATGACCGATGAGCAGGTAGATCGGTTGGCTAAAGGGCTGAGCGGTATCCGATTAGGGGGGTTGGTAGCTTACCTGAAACCCTACCAGATTGAACGGTTGCTTCCTCATATAAAATCGGAGAAGCAACGCCAATACATCCAAGGTTTGCTGGATGGTACAGCAGAAGAGTAACACCAAGACGGCCTCTGTAACCGAGTGATTATGGGGATTAGGCCTCCGCGCCAATGGTGAGGGGGTCTATAGGGGGTGTTTGTTCGTTTTCAATGGAGAAGAAGCCGCACTCTCACATAGATACGGCTTTGAGAAAAATCGCAGGAACCTGTAGGAGGGATTTCTAATCCCGATTGTGAGATTGTCAGGGGAAAATTGCGATGGGCCACCGTAGGTTATCAAAGACCAGTCTACGGATCGTCCTAATAATTTGCCGCGATTTACCCATAGAAAGGCGTTTTTATCGCTGGCTACTCTTTGCACCCTCAAAAGGTACGAAATGGCCTGCCTTTATCCGCAGGTTACAAGAAGAGGGCAACCAAGAATTATTAGCCATAGCCGAACAGCTTAGGCCAAAGGAGTATCAGATGTTAAAAATAAATGCTAAGGAGATTTGGGAGGAGGCTCGTCGGGCGGGTGCTTTAACGCCTGAAGTAGAAGCCTACCTTGCCAAAGAACGGGCTGAAGGGATAGAAATCCTGCTGAGTGACCTTGATAATCACTCTTTTGATCAGATGTACTTGCCCTTTGATGCGATGACCGATGAGCATGTAGATAGGTTAGCTAAAGGGCTGAGTTTGATTCGATTGATAGGGCTTATCAACTACCTTAAACCCTACCAGACTGAACGGTTGCTATCTCATCTAAATGAGAATGATCGCCAGTTAATCCAGAATCTGATGGCTAAACAATAAGGGAATAGCACAGAGAGGATCAAACTATCCTCTGCAATTGAGTGACTATCAGGAGTAGCCCCCTCGCCATCGGCGAGGGGGTCTATAGAGGCTGGTTGTTCGTTTTCAATGGAGAAGATCAGGGGACGGAGCCGCACTCTCACATAGATACGGATTTGAGAAAAATCGCCGGAACCGGAAGGAGGGATTTCTAATCCCTCCTTCCGTTCACCCTAAAGCTCGTCATCCTCTAAAGCTTGCCGTTTGAGATAAGCCTCATAAGTAGCTCCGCCGACCTTCCTCAAAACCTTTTGCACTGGTGGTAAAGGCTTGCGCCACAACCATTCGGTCTTGAGCCAAAATCCAGTCACTACCTCAGAAAAAACCTTGCCCTCAGCATCAGGTAGGATGGGATGATATTTTTTGTTGGGGTCTAAATGGTAAAATTCGGCCTGCTTCTGTTCGGGATCAATTATCCAATATTCAAGGACACCACCTCGGGCATACTCGGCAAACTTATCTTTGCGGTCACGCGCCTGATGATAGGTTCCCGGCGAGACCAGTTCGATAGCCAGATCAGCTGGACCATTCAGATAACTATCCTCTATCCGGCTCAAGTTGGCCTTGGCGATAAATAGCACATCCGGCTCACGACCCGGCCCACCGGCAGGCAACTTCATCTGATACCCGGCAGTCAAGACCATCCCCAAAGCATGGGCTTCAGTATAAAGGTTTAGCAAGCTACCCAAAAATATCCCAATACGCTGATGCTTATAACTGGCCGGGCTAGTCATACTAATAACTCCGTCTACCCATTCGGCGTGTGTATCCTCATCGGCCCAATCTAGGAACGCCTCATAGCTGATTTTGCCATCCGGCCCATAAATCGGCGGCGCACCATCGCTATTGACTACCGCCTCGTGCGTCCCAAAAGGAGACTCTGTAACGAGCAGTTCAAAAATCTTAAATGTGTCTGCCATCTTTACAACCTGTGTGTAACCTAGGTTTAGCCTATGCCCTGCTGAGACACTTGGCCCCAAAGCCTCAACTAGAGCTTAAATCCGGCAATCCGTTAACCAGATGCGGGCATCATGTTATCATGTTGTGGTCTTTTGGGCAATTGGGTGGTAAGGGAAAATCAAGCGACGGAGCGCCATCCCACGAAGCCGGGCCATCTTTCAAATATGGTGGTTAATCAAGATCAATGGGCGGAGCCATATCCAACAATGCCGGGCCATATTTCAAGACCAGACTAAAGGGAAAATCAAACGGTACATCCGCTCTTCAAAGACGGTCATTCTCTGTAGGATGCTGCTCCGCCAGTTGATCTTCCTGCGCCACGATCTTCAGAGATTACACCGATTCGTAGGATGCTGCGTAACTTGGGTTCCGCCAGTTGATCTTCCTGCTCCACCACAATCGGGATTGGAAATCCCTCCTACAAGGGGCATACCTCTGGTTGGGAGGGGATTGATTGGTAGGATGCGGCTCCGTCAGTTGATTTTCCTGCGCCCCGATCTTCAGAGATTACACCGATTCGTAGGATGCTGCTCCGCCA
>JACAUC010000431.1 GCA_013390945.1 Candidatus Chloroheliaceae bacterium | reverse complement strand
TAGATTCAACTTCTTGTACTTCCTCTTAAAACCAATACCTTATAAATAAGGGTAGAACTGTAGGAGGGATTTCTAATCCCGATTGAGGGGATTTCTAATCCCGATTGTGTTTGGCCTCACATCGGGATTAGAAATCCCTCCTACAAGGGCTTATTTGAGCCGCTTCTTTACATTTCCCGAATGTAGGTTGCTTAGATTCAACTTCTTGTACTTCCTCTTAAAACCAATACCTTATAAATAAGGGTAGCCTCACATCGGGATTAGAAATCCCTCCTACAAGGGCTTATTTGAAAGGTATTGCTCTTAAAACTGCTTCATTTGTGAGTTGCTAAAGAGACTGGTAAAGGGTGCTGACTCAAGATCAATCTTTGTTGCTCTAGCCTCTTTCGCAAAGAGACGACAAATTTAGAAGGGTTCGCTTGCTGTTCCTGCCAACCAGCCTCCTGCTCTTCTCTGACCCGCTCTATATAAGCCTCTACTTTTCCGCAGTTCGCCAAATAATAAGTAATGGTAGCGTCTATTTGCTCCAAAGAAATGGTTGGGTAACGCAAAAGAAGTTCCTCTGGACTGCTACCCTCTAAGTAGCTTTCAATTACGTTTTCAATGCCCACTCGTGTACCCTTAATACGAATCACCTTCTCGCCGAGAAAGCTGAAGTAATTTTCGAGTTCCATAAAGTCTCCTCCACAATTTAGGAGTAAGGGCTTCCGTCTAAGGTATCCGCTCAAATTTTATTATAGCACAAACATACAATACCTAATAAAGAAAACAAAAACCCTATTAGGGCTGTTGCAAAGTCGGAGAGCTATCCAATCTGGCAAGGGTAGTGGTAGGTGAAAATCAACTGGTTGCCGTCGCTTGATCTTGACCTACCACTACTCGTTAGTTTGAGTTTTAGAAGCGCGTATTTCTATTAAAATTTGTTTATATTGGGCTTGTAATTCAGCGATTTGGGCTAATAACCGGGCATTCTCCTCTTTCAAAGCTTTGGTTCGCTCAGCTACTCTGTCTTCAAAAGTGCGTAAAAGACGGGAACGTTCGGCTCTCGCCAGTACCGAAGAGATCAAATGATTTGTCTCAACTGGTACGGTTAGAAAATCATCTCCAGTCAACCGCATTGCAACTAATTGGGGATTTAGGTTGGTCTCAGAGGACAAAAAGATAAGGGGAAGGTTGAGATAGTCTGGCTGCTGGCGAATTATAGCCGCCACTTCTAACCCACTACAACTTGGCATATAGAGTTCCATCAAAATTAGATCTGGTATAAATTCATTCAAAGGTCGCAAAACTTGCATCGGATCGGTAAGGATGGTTGTAACCATCCCAGCTTGCTGCAATATCTGAGCATAGTCATTAGCAAGCGTAGATTGACTTTCCACAATTAAGATGCGATAAGGGTCGGCTCTTTGGCGAACCGTCAACAAATCAAGTTTATTAATCAACTCATTAATCTTGATCGGCTTGGTAAAATAACCGACACCTCCCACCCGGATGACCTGTAAACGGGCGAGGAGGCCTTCTTGCGACGAAATAAATAAAACCGGAGGGGGGGTTTCAAACTTTTTGTTAAGCTCTAATTCATCAATCGCTTCAATTCCGGCAAATTCGCCCTCTGGAAAGACCACCTCTATGATGATTACGGCGGGACAATTTTGGTTTAACGCCGCCTTAAATAGACCTAGTTGCTCAAAGGTATGAAGCGTGTAGCCATATTTGCTGAGTTGTTGGGTAAGTTCCTGAGCTAAAAGTGGGTCGGGCTCCACTAGAAAGATCAGTTTGCCCTGCGGTGAAGCTGGTTTAGCCGAAGCAAAGAACTCTTTAGGCGTGGCTGGTAACGAGTTACTCTTGGGCGAATCGGGTTGCAATGCGGCTTGTTTCAATGCCTCAAAAAGTGGGTCAATTTTGTGTAGGTGGGTTTCAAGTAGCCCAAGGTGGGCTCCTTCTGTAAGGAGTGGCCTCAAATAGAGTTCGAGGGAGTGAGCGGTAGCACTCAATGCGGTAAAGCCATAACTGGTTCCACTACCACTCAAACGGTGTATGAAAAAGTGTAATTCTTTTAGGGCTGAAAGGGTTTTCGCTTCATCACCTGAAGAGGTTTGTAAGGTTTGCCAGATTGCCTCTAATTGTCCGATTTTTTCTGGAAGCTTAACGGCATAAGCTTCCCGCATAGTAGCCAAACGAGCTTCAAGTGCCTCGGTGGTCAGATCATCCATGGTGCTGCTTCCAGATATTTCTAATTGTGTCAGAAAGGGTCATCGGATCAAAAGGCTTGGCAATTACATCCAAAGCACCCATCTCCCGATATTGTATCACTTCATGCGGTTGCACTTTAGCTGTCATAAAGATCACGGGAGTAGTGGTAATTTGAGGAAGTTCGCGCAGTTTTTTGAAGGTACTTGGCCCATCCATTCCAGGCATCATCACATCGAGCAAAATTAGATCTGGGGTAAAAAGGGGGGCTTTTTTAAGAGCCTCCGCCCCAGAATTACACAGTTCCACCGTAAACCCCCCGACTGCTTCTAAGGCCAGCTTAGCTATTACCTGAATATCGGGTTCATCTTCCACTACAAGGATACGGTTTAATAAAGGGGAGTTCGTCATAGTCTTCTCCAATTAATTTAGGATTTAAATATTTAGAGCTTTAGCTTACAAAGTAATTATTACAGATTAACATTAAGAACAAGATTACGCCATCTTTAGCACAAAGATAAAGCCCATTAAGGTAAGGTTAAAACCACCTAGTACAACCTGAAGAATTAGTACTACGCTTGGAGCTTAGGCAAGGTTCATACCGGCGTTACACTTTAGGATGGTACTCATTGGTGGCTTGACCGGAAATAAATTTCCGGTTGGACTACCCGAATTGTAAAGCGAAGGTTCCCGATTTTGAACCTTGCCTTAGGGCTATAGGGCTAAAGTAACTGTTCAGGGTTCTACTAAGTAAGTGTAAAGAATAAACTACCCTTGCG
>JACAUC010000430.1 GCA_013390945.1 Candidatus Chloroheliaceae bacterium | reverse complement strand
GGACGTATTCAATACGCCCCTACTAACTCTTGTTGCTGTTGCAGGACGTATTCAATACGCCCCTACTAACTCTTGTTGCTGTTGATTGTAATGCTGATTAAGATTTGCGTCTCCTAGCCCAAGCGACACCTTGCTCAAGCGTGGCTTTCATCTCAGCAGTAAAGCCGTACCAGTTGGCAACTTCTTCATCTACCTCTTGCTGCAAAGAGACAAATTTATCCCAACTTGCCTGCGCCTCTTGCAACGTCTGATTATAAAGGGTGAGCCATGCTGCCGCCTCGTTTGGTTCTGGTAAGATCCAGTGGAGTGCCGCGTTCCACTTCTCTTCTTCACGGCCCGACTCGCTCAGAAAGAGGTTCAAAACTTGACTAAAATCTGCGACACCGCTTCTGTTCTCAATTTTGCCGCGCTGCTGCAAAGCCTTAATCTTTTGGTCGGCTTTGCCCGTGTTCTGTACCTCCCCACGCATCTCCAAGTTACCAAGTGTGAGGGTACTAATCTGCGATGGCTTCAATCGGGAGGGCGGCAGGTAGACTTTACCCGTATCAATTTCTGGTAAGACTACGCCATACAATTTTAGATAGCTCTTTTCCAGCTTAGCCCGTTCGGTCAATAAACTATCTGCTAGTCCTGCTAAAGTAACCACCGGGAGAGTAGCCGGGTCGGGGATAGGAATCCGGGCTAGTTCGCCTTGCATCACCCCATTATTAGAACTGAACAAGTTCAATAAATAAACCACCGTTTTACTACTGACCAACGCTAAAAAGGCTTTAGCTTGAGGTTTGTTGGCTTCATCGGTCAAGATAAAGCGCCATAGCTTATTAGTGAAGGCATAAGGCTTAGCACCATCGCGCTCAAACCATGTCGCAATTAATTGCTCACGGGTATTTAAGCGGGCTATGTTTCTAATTACTAACCCTTCTTCTGTCTTATCCAACCCTTTAATCCGCTCTAAAGTTTTGAGGGCTGCTTTGAGGTTAGGGGAAATTGTCCGAGGTGCAAGAGAAAATCGCACATAATCAGAAGGCTGGTTAACTGGCGAGAATCTTTGTACATCCGCCCCTTTGTAAATAGCTATGTCTCCTGATTGGTTTTTCCCTGCATCTCCTTTGAGATTACTAATTCGCAAAATATTGATATGGTCGCCACGAACATCCCCCTCTCTTATTTGTAAGACAGGTGACCAAATTTGTTCCAAGGTGGAAGTAGCTTTACTTAACACCTCCTGCCAAATTTGGTAACTGCTCTTTTCAGGAGAGACTAGCCAAGCCGCTTGCCATTCGGGGAGGTCGGGGGTGCTATTTAGCACTAACGCGGCTTTCTCTTTGAAGGTGCTGGCACGGGCCTCTTCTATCGTGTAACCACCACCAATCGTTACCTCCCAATCGGTCGCCTGCTGACTAGTCCGGTCTATCCGCACAATCGCGACGGCTTGGTCAACCTCCGCAAAGAGAACGTTACCACTGAAAAATCGAATCAGAGTGGTGGGCCTGAAAGGTGGCTGTTTCAAGGCTTTACGGGCATTGGCTCCTTGTGTATCCCCTAAAATAGTCAAGGGTATAATATAGATCATACTCCCTCCCGGTGCTAGGTAATAGAGACCCAGTTTGAGAAAGAGCAGGTAAGTATTGGCTGTACCAGACAAGATTTCACCAAAAAAGGGATAGACCGCATAATTGCGGCTAGAAGCCACTTGCGAGGGGTTAATGTAAGGTGGATTGGAGACTATAAAGTAAAACCCTTTGGCATAATCTGGTGAACCACCGTCGGTTTGGGTCTCTTCGGGTGAGGGTGAAAGTTTGGCTTTAATGGGATAGGCTTCATCCATTAAGCGATCACTGAGGCGGTCTGACAAGACTGGCACACCATTATTACTGCTGGACTCCAAGATTTCTCTCGGTAGGAGCAGACTATTGGTATTGTAGATATTAAACCGCTCAATCGGAGCAGATTTTCCAGCCTCTTGCAAAACAAAAACATCGGAGAGGGAGATAATCAGCAGGTTCATTTCGGCGAGATAACAGGCGAAAGGGTTAAGTTCCATGCCATAGAAGAGGGTAGTAAGGGCTTTTAAATACTCCCTAGCCAATTCTAGGCGCACCTCTGGATGTTGAGCAAGTGCCGCTTCCCCCCCACTGATGCTATGTTTGCTACCTAAATATTCCACCAGACCCTGACGATAACGATAAGCGGCCCGTACTAGAAAGCTACCACTACCGCAAGCCGGGTCTAAAATAGTCCGTCCAATCATCTTGCGTCCGTTATAGTCGAGCAAATCGAGCATATAATCTACCACTTCAGTGCGGGTGAGAAAATGGCCGCGCCGATTGCGGGCAATCCGGTCAATATACTCCTCGTAGGTGAAACCGATAATATCACTAGTAACCTCACTGAAGTTGTAGCGGCACAAAAACTCTAAAGTTACAACCATCAAATAATCATCAGGATTAAACCAATCAAAAATAGCTTGTTGGAAGAAGTGCTTATCTACGAAGCCACCATCACTGGCAAGGCGTGGGCGGATAATGTGTTTATCTTCTAAGATGCGTACTAGCAGAAGCCGAATAAAGAAGATATAGGCGACTTGTTCGGCAAATATTTCGGGTTGAATATCCAAACTTTCGGTTTGACGTTCTCCCCACAGTCGGTAAGCCTCGGTTATTCTAAAGGGGTTGATTGCTTCCTTTTGTATTTGTACCCCTTGCTCTTCTTTTATCAGTACCTCCCGGATTTGGGCTAGGGCAGCCAACCGGAGTTGTGATAAAGGAATAGAAGATTCAGTGATAAAAATTCTGAACACTTCTGGATTATTTAGAGGAATAGAACTACTCTCAAAGCCAGATTTATCTGCTTGTTCAAACTCGTTAGTAGAGATATTACTATGGTTTACATCAGAATTTGGCATTGAAAATAACTATCCTCTATTTATAGCCCATCAATCGGGATTGAAAATCTTATGATTTTGTAGGAGGGATTTCTAATCCCGA
>JACAUC010000429.1 GCA_013390945.1 Candidatus Chloroheliaceae bacterium | reverse complement strand
ACCCCTGCCCGGCTTCAGTGGGATGGCGCTCCGTCGCTTGATTTACCCCTACCCGTATCAGTGGGATGGCGCTCCGTGTGAACCAATATAGATTCAATTAGAGGATAGAAGGAGCTAAAGATGAGCGAAATTTTAACCGAGAGTAGTACAGAGGAAGCTATTTTGATAAGTTTTAAGAAATGGCTGGCGACCTTGCATTGCTTTGTCGCTAGAGAGTTGACTCCGCGCGAGGCGGCTCATCCGAACTTACGCGGTATCCTGAAGTTTGTGGTAAAAGATTGCAGTTGCAAGTCAGGAGCCGTGACGGAGGCAGAATCTACTCCGAAATTACAAAAAGTTTAGACCTTTTGCCAATACAAATTTAAAGGTCTCTCTGCTATAATTTAACTATAAGCTTCATTATAGTATACTGCACTAATATACGGTATAATAGGGGCTTAGGAAGCTTTTTTGCTAAAGTTAAAGGTTCTAGCAGGAGACTTGCGTTTATGTCAAAGAATGGTATTAGCCCTCGCAAACCTTCAATTGTCACAAAACTTCGGGTAGGTTGGGTTTGGCTTACCTATCCCTCTAAACCGCCTCCGTCACTTGCCCGTTCTCGTCAAGTTCGGCTTTTGCTTTCAATCCAAGTTTTGTTACTGATTTCTTGCGCCGTCCTCACTACCACTGCCCTGACCATTTTCGCCCGCCCTGATCTTCCGTTCTGGCAAGACCCTCAAGCAAGGGTGACTCTGACCGCCGGAATAGTGCTTTTGGTGGCCTATCTATTAGGTAGGCGGGGGAGTTATGAGATTTCGGCCTTTTTAACGCTTAGTGTCGCGGTGGTATCCAATTTTGCGGTAGCTTTCGCCGTAACTTTTGAGGCCAGCCTTCCCTTTTTTTACTATTTGTTATTGCCGATCTTATTCAGCAGCGTCTTGATTAATCTTCGGGCTACTCTTATGCTTGTTTTAGCTATTCTAATGGTGATGTTATTTTTCCTGTTATTCTTATCCGAACCTAGCTTACGACAGGAATTTATTGTGGGACCCTTAAATTTTCTAGCTACGCTCTCGTCCTTAATTTTAATCATAATGTGGCAACGTGATTTGCTGGAAAAAGATCGTTTAAATGAACTGAAGCAGGCTCAGCAACAATTGGCCGCCGAGAAGCAACGCTTGGTAGTGACGCTGGAGAGTATCGGCGATGGTGTAATTACCACCAACCGAACAGGTCGGATAGTGTTGCTGAACCCGGTAGCGCAGCAACTGACGGGCTGGAACGAGGCCGATGCGGTGGGCCGCGAATTAGTCGAGGTTTTTCAAATTGTCTCGGAGAAGGGTGATCTTCCGGTGGCTAATCCGGTGCAGCAGGTCTTGGAAACTAACTTAGTGGTTGGGTTGGCGAATGGTACGGTCTTACTGGCGCGAGATGGCAGTCGGCGACTGATTGCGGATAGTGCGGCTCCGATCCACGATGGCGATCAGACGATTGGGGTGGCCTTAGTCTTTCGGGATATTACAGAGAAGCATAGACTGGAAGAGGAACTTCAAAAAGCCCAACGACTTGAAGGATTGGGCCTTCTGGCGGGTGGGGTGGCTCACGATTTTAACAATATTCTGATGGCTTTGGCGGGTAATCTCTCTTTGGTGCGGCAAGACCCCGCCCTGCCTACCACGTGTCAGGAGTTATTGGATGAGGCGGAAGCGGCGGCGTTTCGGGCCAAGAGTCTGACGCGGCAGTTGCTTACTTTTGCCAAGGGCGGAACGCCGCTTAAACAGGCGGTTTCGTTGGCAACTCTTTTGCGCGAAACGGTCAACTTTACCTTGCGCGGCTCTAACGTGCGAAGTCTTTTTGATTTGGCCTCGGATCTCTGGGCCGCCGAAATAGACCGGGAGCAGATTTCACAAGTGGTTCAAAATCTAGCCATCAATGCTGCCCATGCGATGCCAAATGGCGGTATCTTAACCATCAGGGCTGAGAATTTGCGCTCTTCTAGCCCGCTGTTACCCCTAGGACTCCGACCTAATCAGGACTACATTCTGATAGAGGTGATAGACCATGGCACTGGTATTTCGCCAGAGAATATCAGCCGCATTTTTGAGCCCTACTTTACCACTAAATCCACCGGAAGCGGTTTGGGCTTGGCAACCTCGTTTTCGATTATCAAGCGCCACGAGGGCTTGTTTCAAGTTGCTTCGGAGTTAGGCACGGGTACTACCTTTTCTTTCTATTTACCCGCCAACCCGCTTTCTCTTCCCAAGCCTGAAATTGAAAGAGAGAAGATAGTACCACCTAAGAATAATCCAGTTGTGACTAAAGGGAGACGTATTTTGGTGCTGGAAGACGAACCAGCCATTCAACACCTGCTCCAAAGGTTACTTACTTTTGAGGGCTACAAAGTAGAGGTGGCAGCGGATGGTAGTGAGGTAATTAAAATGTACCAAGCGGCCCTTTCTACCCCGGAACCCTTTGCAGTGGTAATAATGGATTTAACCATCCCCGGCGGAATGGGCGGTAAAGAGACTATCCAAAAGCTACAAGAATTTGACCCGGCGGTGAAAGCGATTGTGGCTAGTGGCTATTCGGATGACGAGGTAGTCGCCAACTATCGCGCCCATGGTTTTGGTGGGGCATTGGTTAAACCCTTCCGTATGGAAGAACTTCGCCTCGCCGTCGCCGAAGTAATCACTACCAGTTCACCGCTTTAATTTGACAAATTCGGTCTTTCTGCCTATACTCAAACCTTGAGCATGGGCAGGGCGTATGCAATACGCCCCTACGGAGAAATTGTATTATCTCAACAGGTAGAGGTTTATTGAATAAACCCGCAGTAGGGATGGCGTATGCGGAAATAAGGGATGGCGTATGCAATACGCCCCTACGGAGAAATTGTATCATCTCAATAGGTAGGGGTTTATTGAATAAACCCGCAGTAGGGATGGCGTATGCGGAAATAAGGGATGGCGTATGCAATACGCCCCTACGGAGAAATTGTATCATCTCAATAGGTA
>JACAUC010000428.1 GCA_013390945.1 Candidatus Chloroheliaceae bacterium | reverse complement strand
CTTGTAGGATACTGCTCCGCCAGTTGATGTTTCTCCGGTCTTGTAGGATACTGCTTCGCCAGTTGATGTTTCTCCGGTCTTGTAGGATACTGCTTCGCCAGTTGATGTTTCTCCGGTTTTGTAGGATACTGCTCCGCCAGTTGATGCTCCGCCAGTGGATGCGGTAAAATATAGCTCACCCACCAAGTCACCTATTTTGAAAGGTAGGGACCAAGTTGCACCCGGTCGAAGGTTAAGGTTGCTCCGCACGTTTGTACCACCGAGTTGTAAAGTGCAATCCTCCAGCGTTTCACTACTTTGGTTAGTTAGGCGTAGTTCTACTTCGGCATACTCACGCACTGAAAAAGCTGGCGCACCGTTGTAGAAGAGTTCTAACAACAGTTTTTCGCCAGCTTTAGAGGGATCACTCATCTTTGCTTGAATGGATTATTTGCTGGTAGGTTGTTTGCCTACGGGCTTGGTTTCGGTGGTGGGTGCGGCAAAGTTGAGGGGTGTCAATTTTGATTCGTTGGTGACTACCTGCTTGGTCTCAGGGGAGGGTGCGACAAAGTTGAGGGGCGGGTTAATTTTGGAATGTTTTTGCGCCTCCAGTACCAATTCGCGTTCGTGTTCGGCCTCTTTGAAAGAGAAGTGTTCGCTGATCCAGTAATAGACTCCCCAGAGTGTGACCGGAAAGTAGAGTGCGGCGTGTAGCAAGATTACATAACTGGAAGCGAGTTCTCGGTTTACTAGAAAGACGCTGACTAAGACTTTGTTTGCGGCAAAGTCGAAGGGACCAACGTAGCCAGGGGTGGATGGGACGAGGGTGAAGAGGTTAGCGACGGCTAAGGTCATAATCACGGCCTGCCAAGTTAGGTTTAGGCCCGTAAAAGCTAGGGCTACCATCCAATACATCGCGGCTTCGCACAACCAAGCCAAGACCGAAAGGCTGAAGACGGCCATTAGGTCGCGCCACTGGCGTAAGACTTGCAACCCGTCAATGAATTTGTCGGCAATGCCCGCTACTTTGGGCCGGATTAGGGCGGGTAGGAGTTTCAGGCCAAAAGCTTCCAGTTTAAGTAGGAGGCTACGGCTACTGGCAACGATAAAGAAAATTACGATAAAGATCAAAAAGACGATGGAGGCTAGTCTTTCAATACCTTCAATATCTTTATTGATGGTTACAAAAAGGGCGGTAGACGACAGGAAGAGCAGCATAGTGATGCCATCCATAATGCGCTCTACCACAATCGTTGCCAATGTGCCAGTTTTACTTACGTTCTCGCGACGGCCCAGCACATAGGAGCGAACTACCTCACCCATCCGCACAGGTAAGACATCGTTTGCCATATAGCCAATTACCACTACCGGGAAGAGGCGTTTGACGGGAACTTTCTTTAGTGGGCCAAGTAGGTAGTGCCAGCGTACCGCCCGTATCCAGACTCCTAGAAAATAGGCTCCTAATGCTGGAAGGAGCCACCAGTAATTAGCTTCACTGAGAGCCTGCCCAATTTTCCCAAAGTCTTGGCCTTGAAAAGCCAAGTAAAGGAAGAGTAGGCTTACCAGTAGTCCCAGCCAGAATTTTAACTTATCTTTACTAAATAGGCCCATTTTGATTGTTTACTCGCTTTTAAGGTCTAAGCCCGACCGGAAATAAATGTCGGGTCTATTTTGCTTAGCTACTGTGATAAGCCACTAATTATAAACTTCACCTATAACTAAGACGTTAAATTAATGGAAAAGGTTACGGCTAAAATTAACTATCTGCGGCAGCCATTTCAATTGTTCGTTGCTCCTCATTTGTTTCTTGGCTGCTGGCTTTCAGGCTCTTGAAGGAGAGATTCATCCGACTGAAGAAAAAGAGCCCGATTGCTGTTACTAGCACATACTGGAAAGTATTGGTTAAGATGGCTAAGCTGAAGGCAATATTCTCATCTACACTATAGGCTCCGAGTGCTATTACGGCGGCCACTTGATACACGCCGATGAAGCCGGGGGCACTTGGCACCATTGTACCTAAGTTGACAAAGACCAATAAGAAGATACCGGCTCCAATCAATTGTAGAGGGGACATTTTATCCTGCAAATTAAAAGCCCATAACATTAGATAATAGGAACTACCTTCTAGGCTCCAGACTAGGAGCGACAGACCCACGATACCCACAAGTGTGGTGCGACGTTTAAGAGCGTGGAGGCCCAGCACAAAGGACATTAGTAGTCCTTGAACCTTCTTTTCGATCCGGTTTGGCAAAGGTCTCATCACCAAACTGATTATTTTAAGGGCCAATTTTTCGCGCACTAGCAGGAAGACCAAGAAGATGATTGCCCCTATAAAAACGGTGGTGGAGAAAAATTCGATAAATGCCACATCCCCGGTCTGATGGGGCGAGGGAAAGATCATCAGGGAGAAGCCCATCAGGGCAATTAGGGTCAGACCGTCGCAAACTCGTTCTAGCACAATGGTGGCGAGGCTTAAACTTTTGCTGATCTCTTCCTGCGCCCCAAGGGTGTAGGCCCGTACAAATTCGCCAATCCGGGCAGGTAGCAGGTTGTTAGCCATAAAACCGATCATCATTATGGAGTAAGATTGTTTAAACGGCACAAGCTTGGTCGGCTTCAAAATGATTTGCCAACGGTAGGCCCGGGCAAAATAGCCTAACATGGTAACGGTGATTGCGGGGATTAAATAGAAGTAGTTGGCTTGGCTAAAAGCGTTACCTACCTTGTCAAACTGAATACGAGTAAGGACTAGGGCCAAGAAAAAGAGAGTGACGAGGAGGCCAAGTAATTGACCTTTTTTTGAATTAAACAACTGCCTAACCTTTCTTTTAATTAAAATAATTTTAATAAGATAGAACCATAAATCTAATAAACACAATCAATCCAGTATAGCCCAATTTTCCGATTGGCGCAATTGCCTAATGATAGGAAAAAGGTCTTCTTTGTAGGTGCAAATTGGGCAATCGGGATAGCCAATCGGGATAGCCAATCGGGATTGGAAATCCCTCCTACAAGCAATCGGGATAGC
>JACAUC010000427.1 GCA_013390945.1 Candidatus Chloroheliaceae bacterium | reverse complement strand
TGCCGCTCCGTCGGTTGATCTTGCCCCTCCTCCATTCTTGTAGGATGCCGCTCCGTCGGTTGATCTTGCCCCTCCTCCATTCTTGTAGGATGCCGCTCCGCCGGTTGATCTTCCAATAAATACACCAGTATAAAAGGAGCCAAAATAACAGGTTGCCATTTTATCAGGCAGGTGGTGGAGAATACTAAAGTAAAAAGGCATAACTTCCGTGCCTTTAATGCCCACAGCGAAAGCAGTAACGTTGGCGCAAAATAAATATCCACATAAACTAGGGCCATCGCATTGAGCAATAAAGCCAGTTGTAATAGTGTAGCAAGCCATAAATTTCTTGTCCATGCCAAGAAGACTAGCGTGGTTATAATAAGGAAGGCGAAGAGGGAGAGTTTTAGGCCGAGGAATAGTTGGATTTGAAACAGGGTCGCTAATTTAGCTACCCCGAAAAAGATCAAAAAGATCAGTGGCGGATAATCCAGCCATTCGATAGTTTTGTAGGCTGGCACAATTCCCCGGCTATCTACCGCCTGAAGCCAAGCCAGCCAATAGCGCACATCCTCTGCTCCCGGCGAAGGTAGAAAGCTCCACGCCAGCAGGCTTACTGCCCAGAGAAGCAGAAAGGCAACGAGTCTTTTTATTTGCTTGGGTAAATGATCTAACACAGATTTATTTGGTAGGCAGGTAATTACAAATCTACTTCGTCAAGGCCATTGAAAAAAGCCGCATCTGCTTCTGGTAGTGAGGGATTGATATTGATCCCCGAACCCATTTCAAAACCAGCGGGTGTGGTCAGGCGGGGATGAATTTGGCAGTACCAATGCAACTGCGGTTCGCCAATTTTATAGCGGGCCGCCGACATAATCGCATAGTTGTAATCGGGGTTTTGGAGCCTTGTGTAAAGCGTTGCCAGCACCTCACGCAAAAGTCTGGCAAAAGCCACCACCTCGGTAGGGGTAATAGTGCCAAAATCGGCTCGGTGTTCTTTGGGCATAATCCAAATTTCAAACGGCACTTCGGCGGCGTAAGGGATAAAGGCCAAAAACTGCTCATTCTCCCCTACCACTCGCTGGCGGTCTTCGATCTCAAATTCCATCGTATCACAATAGGCGCAACGTCCCCACTCATCAAAATAGCGTTGGGCTTCATCTTCTCGCCAACGATAGTGCCGGGGCACAATCGGGGTGGCAATGATTTGGGAGTGGGGATGTTGCAGACTAGCACCAGCCCTTTTGCCGTGATTGCGAAAGATGATGATGAATAAATTATCCCGAACCGTTATCAACTCTAGGTAGCGTTGGCGATAAGTTTCAATAATTGCACTCACTTCCTCTATGGACATTTTGGCCGGATTTTGCAGATGATCCGGGTTTTCAATCACTACCTCATGATGACCGTAGCCGGGGAGTTCTAGGTAAATTCCGGTCAGTGACCGTTTGGGTTTCAGTTCAGGAGAGAGGGCCGGGAATTTGTTTGCTACGACGCGAGTTTGCCAGCCACCGTCTGAATTTGGGATTTCTAACAGGATGGTTTCTTTAAATTCCCCGGCTGGTTTACAGAAAGGGCAACTAGCCATTTGGTTAGCTTCAGGGGCTACCTCGGTCTGTTTTGATTGAAAGTCTTGAGGGCGTATTCGGCGACTGGGTGCGTAGATGACCCATTCGCGGGTGGCCCGATTCATTCTGATATGAGTACCACTCACCCATCTACTCCCTGAATGGATAATTTTAACTCTTACTCTTGTCAAGCATAGTAGCATAAAGACTTATAATAGGCAAACCAATGGCGTTTGTTAATTACCTCGGTAAGCTGTCAAAATTTCTTTGGCGACTAGTTCCCAGCGTAAGGTTTTGACTGCCTCACGCGCTTGTACCCGGATGTGTTGGGCCACTTCTGGATTATTCAACAGGGTTTCCACTGCTTGCACAAAACCTTCCACTTCTCCCGGATTTACCGAAAAACCCGTTTCTCCCTCCCGAATCAATTCTGGCACACAGCCTACCCTTGCGCCTACCACTGGTAAACCACCCGCCATCGCTTCGGTCACTATTGTGCCATAACCTTCAAAGAGTGACAGGAAGAGAAGTAAATCGTGGTTGGCAAATTCCTGCGCCATTTGGGAGTGGTCTAAGCCCGGTTCTATTCTGATTCGGCTCCATAATTCGGGTGGGAAATAAGCTTGTACCTTGGCAGGAGCCATGTTACAACCTACTATCGAAAGTTGTAAGGCTGGATGGCGTTGGGCCAATCGCTTGAAAACCTCTACTAGCAGGCGATTGCCCTTAACCCAAGTCCAGTTTCCACTAAAGAGCAATCGTCCGGTAAAGGGTTTTGCCTTTAGCTCTGGCTGGAAAAAGAAATCGCTAACTGCGTTAGGGAGAACAATTATCTGCTCTGGTTTAATCCAGCCTCGCTCAATCACATAGTTAGCATCGGCTTGCGAAAGAGAGCGAAAGTAATCGGCAGTACGAATAGACCACTCAACCTGTTTTAGGCGGAGTCTACCAAAGTAGAACCGATGCTGGGGCGTGACCTTTTCTCGTCCTGCTGCTACCTCCGCCAGATAGGTTTGCCAGTAGCGGTGTTCTAGGCCGTGCGAACGCGCTATTAGCAAGCAATTTTTATTCAGAAATTTTTTCAGCCAAGCAAAGCACCAGCCATCTCCTCCGCTCACTTCAATAGCATCGTAAGACCCATACTTTTTCTCGTAAGTCTCTACCAACCGAATCAGTTTGAAGCCAAAGGCCAATTGGTTAAGTTTACCCCAATCCCTCCCCGGCAAATCTTCTAGGTAAACCTGCTCCACCCGGCAACCGAGTCTTTCTAACGCAGTAGTAAGGCTGGCATTAGCCGTAGGCATACCGCTTTTGTGGTGGCGCGGACAGTTCATTATGGTCAATAGGTGCAACTTGGCTCCTCCTTATTCTATCCGTTAAAATTTTGGTATCTTCTCCGAATTTCGGGGGCGTATTGCATACGCCCAATGTGAGGCTGGTCTACGGTGGGTTTATTCAATA
>JACAUC010000426.1 GCA_013390945.1 Candidatus Chloroheliaceae bacterium | reverse complement strand
GGACGTTCTAAAACAAGTTTTACCAATGGAAGACTCACCTGAACCCAAATTGAACTATCTTTAATTTTAAAAATATTCATAATCCGGATCGAAGCACAAATTGGTCATCCCCCTTTGCAAAAGGGGGACAGGAGGGGGATACCGGACAGCCAAAATAAAAAGCCGCTACAGCCTGGTACCCCCTCTGTCTCCCCCTGAAATCAGGGGGAGGACGTTCTAAAACAAGTTTTACCAATGGAAGACTCACCTGAACCCAAATTGAACGTATCCACCCCAGCAACCCCATCTTACGTCAGTAGGTTTTTATCGATAAATTGCGGGAGCAGTCCTTTGAGTTGGGAAGGTTTGGTGTCGTTGATGTTGTTGATCACATAGGTCAGCCATTTTTGCGGGTCGATGTCGTTCTTCCTGCAAGTGCCAAAGAAACTGTAAAACATGGCTATGCTTTCGGCTGCTTCGTGATTGCCGGCAAAGAGGTAATTCTTGCGGCCTATGGCCAGGGGCCTGATCGTGTTTTCGATCAAATTGCTGTCAATTTCCAGGATTCCGTCTTTGAGATAGTTCATTAAGCTGTCCCACCTGTTTCCACAATATTCAAATGCGACGCCGATAGGGCTCTTGGGTAAAACCTTGCTTCGTTCGTTATAGATGTACGAGCCAATCTCGTTGAGGATGGGCAACGATTTCTCCAACCGCAAGGCGTGTCGTTGCTCAGGGGTCATGTTGCCCTCCCGGGCCAATGACTCGATGGCATACAATAGCTGTATGAGTTTTAACACCTTGGATGCCCGCTGCTGGTCGTTTGCCTGTGCTTTGTCAAAATACCGGCGTGCATGCGCCCAGCACGACAGGTGTACAATATCCGGGGCTTTTGCCAAATGGGTATAGCCCGAATAGCCGTCCGTTTGGATAGAGCCTTTAAAGGTTGCCAAATCGTTTAGTGGCCCTTGGGTGGACCTGCTTTTACAGTATTCGAAGAACACTGATTTTGACAATGGGGCATACCTCACCCACATATAGCCCTGGTGCGTCGATCCGGGTTTGTCCTTATCCATGACTTTTATAGGCGATTCATCGATCTGCTGATATATTTCGCTAAAAACATACAGCCGGTGTACGGCATAAAGTGGTTTTATGAGTTCGGCCCCCAGCTTGGCCCACGACTCGAATGTGCTCGATGGTATGGATACACCCATTTGCCCCATCATTTGCATGATGCGGTAATAGGGAAGGTGAAAGATGAATTTGTTGATAAAGATCATTGTCAAAAGCGCCGCACTCGCGATACACTTAGGGATTGGCCTGTTCAACCGGGCAATGACCTGCTTTTGGCAGCCCTGTTCGTCTTCTTTGGTGATGTATATGGGGCGGCGGGTACGATTGATGTGCAGTGTTGCCGGTGTGTAACCCAGTTCGTCGGTTACTTCTGAGCCGATACATACCATGCCGGTTGTGTCTTCTTCTGGCTCAAGGATGGTTTCCACCACCGGTAAATGGGTTGGCAAGGCAAAACGGCCCGGATGTGCTTTTTTTGCTTTTTTGCGTTCGTAAGCGATCCTGATGCTTTCGCGCTCTTCAGCAACGGCCTGCTCAATCTCTATGGTTTTGGGCTCAAATTCAAGTAACAGTTGGCCAGGAAGGCAGGACGAGACGAAGCGTTCCCTTTTAGACCCATAGATCATGCGCAGCAGCTGTGCGTATTTAAACTGTTCTGCCTGGAGTTTGGCGGAGAGCATTGAAATGGCATCCGTGTTTTCAGAAATGATAGAAGCATTTTCCAAAATGATGGCATCTTTTTCAAGAAGGGCAGCCTCCAAAACGGCGACTCTTTTTGCGAGTGTCTCAGGGTTCAAATCAGCTGCTTTTTGTGGTGCTTCCATGTATCAAATATACACTAAAACACTGGACTGACAAGGGTTTAAGGAAAATAAAACCAAAATATTTATACAAATGCAAACCGCTTCTTTCGGCTCATTTTGCCAAAAGAAAGACCCTCCAGAAGCATCAAAAGCTCTTCTCTTTTGATCTCTTTGGATGGTCCGTTAATAGCAGTACAGCGTTCGTACCTGCCCTTTTCCAATCGCTTGTAAAACAGGGCGAACCCGTTGCCATCCCAGTAAAGCAGTTTGATGTGGGTGCGCGGCTTGTTCAAAAAGATGAAAATATCGCCCGAAGCCGGGTCTTTGCCCAGGTGGTTGCGCACAATCCCGGCCAGTCCGTCAAAGCCATTGCGCATATCGGTGGGCTGGCAACACTGATAATAGCGCAGGTTTGCGCTTAAGCCAAGCATCTATCCGTAAACTTTTATGCACAAGCCTCCCGGGAAAGTGAAAACCAGTTGTGCCTGGGCTGGGTTTTCGTTGGCCGCAGATGGCCGTTCCGTATCGGCCAACGTCGCTATTGAAGGTATCAGTTCAATAAAGTGCGGGAAGCTTTCCGTTGAAACCCGCTTTTTGCGGACCCAGTATTCGAAACAACTTCTCGAAAGGCCTATGGAAGATGCGAAGTCCTGCATCGTTCTTCTGCTCTTTTTCCATTCGTCCACCCTGGCGAACATGGTTGCCTGCTTTTGACTCTCTATCATATGCTGGTTTTTGCGCCAAAGGTAGACCGGCCGACTCAGCTGTGAAATATGGGGTTGGTGGGGTGGATACGATGAAACAGACGGATGGGACTGAGTGGGGCATATCATTCCTGACTAAAGGTGAAACTGCAAAAGAAGGTAAGAAGACATATGCTTAGGCAATCCTTTCGAGCCTATTTGCCCCAAAATATGAAAGATAAAAAATTTAGCCCTTTATGTCAGGTCTATCCCTTTTCATCTTACATTTATCCTGTTATTCAGGTTATCAGTTTACCCGCGTGCAAACGTTTACAAATACTTACCCACTATTATGGCCTTTTTACCGATATATATGCAAAACATTGGATTGCAAGCACAAACAACTTTTACCGGACTAAAGATAAAACTGCAAAAGAAGGTAAGAAGACATATGCTTAGGCAATCCTTTCGAGCCTATT
>JACAUC010000425.1 GCA_013390945.1 Candidatus Chloroheliaceae bacterium | reverse complement strand
GATTTGTAGGAGGGATTTCTAATCCCGATTTGTAGGAGGGATTTCTAATCCCGATTTGTAGGAGGGATTTCTAATCCCGATCAGAAATTTGATGGAGAAAATAAAAGATGTTCAATAATTTCTTTGGGGGCAATAGTCGGGAACTCCCTTACACCGAAATTACCCCACAACAAGCCGATCAAAAACGCCAGAGCAGTGAACAGGTCGTGGTAGTAGATGTTCGGGAGCCTTACGAGTATAGCGAAGGCCATATTCCCGGTAGCAAATTGGCTCCATTGGGCCAACTTACCCAACACCTAAACGAACTTGGGACTAAAGAGCAGGAACTCATCGTGGTTTGCCGCAGCGGTGGTCGCAGCAGCCAAGCCGCCCGACAACTAGCCAGTTTGGGTTACAAGAAGATTTCTAACCTAAGCGGTGGAATGATGGCTTGGATGCGGGCCGGTCTACCCTCCGAACGTTAGACCAACCAAGTAATCTTGCGGAAAGTAGTGTTGCACCCCGAAATCCCTTAAACCTAAAATCAAAACCCCTGCCCAAGAACCCAAGCTTGGGCAGGTATTTAAGCTCACCCGACCTATTGAAAAAGTACCATCAATCCGCTATCCGAAAAACTAACCACAACCGCCAATAATTTCCCCAAATTGCCTCTTGCAAAGACTTGACACATGGGGTTATAATGTAGGTGTCAAGTTTCTGGAAAATCTGACATGTGCATGACTCACTAAGCGTCAAAAGTTTAAAGAAGCAAAATTACTCAACTTGAGTAATTCTCAAATGAACGGACTAGAGAAAGCAATAACTATGGGCCGGTTTAAAGATACAACCAGCGACAAGGCCGAGAACGAAGAATTTTCGGAAAATGGAACCAAACAGGCTAACCTAGCTGGATTAGTTCCTACCCTTGAGGATATGTTGGCTGATATTCGCTCTATGACCATCCTCTCCAAAGAGGCTTTCCTGAGCTACTACAACCTAATCGAGCCACCCTTCAGCGTTACTGGTACCGATCAACGTTTTGTCTACCTCTCGGAAAGCTACCGCAATATTTTGAGCAGTTGTATCGCCACCGTTGTAGATAGCATGGGGCTAGGCGTAGTCTATGGGCAAGTAGGTAGCGGCAAAAGCACTTTAGCCCGTCTACTTACCAGCCGTTTCGAAGGCAACGACGAATACCTCATCGCCTACATTGACGACCCTGGCGTAGCACCCAGCGCCCTACTCCGCAACATCATGCACGAATTTAGGGTGGACGTTCCGGCCCGTCAACTAGAAGCCCTCAAAAGCTACTTCAAAGGCTTCATCTACGAGCAGGCCACTTTGCGTGACCGCACCGTCATACTCATTATTGACGAAGCCCAAAAACTTGACCGACACACGATGGAGCTTTTGCGAGTCTTGCTGAACTATGAAGATGGGCGTGACAAACTTTTGCAGATTATCCTTTTCGGCCAGACCGAACTAAAAAACAAAGTGGATAAGCGTCCCAACTTCCGCAACCGGATCGTCACTGGTATGAACATCGAACCTATGAGCATCGTCGAAATGGTACGGCTGATTAAACACCGTCTACGGGTAGCAGGCCGCGAGACACCAGTTTTTGAAGAAGATGCTATCGCGCTATTAGCTGAAGTATCACAAGGCTTACCCCGCAGTGCTTGCGCCGTTGGTTGGTGGGCCTTACGGTTAGGCTGCGAAAACGACGAAAAATTGATCAGCAGTAACATCGTTCAGCAAGCCGCTCATAAAGCATTAAGGCCACTCTAGTCACTCGGTGGGAGATTGAACCAATTTTAACCCCAACAGGGGGGTTAAAAACTTGACATAGTGTTTTTCTATGCTATGTATAATATATAGAAAGTAAATGAAACTTTCTTTAGAATAACCGGAAGAAAATGGCGAGAGAAAAGACGGGTAGTACACCAAAACAGTATCAAGATACCACGCCGCCGATAGGGACGCGCAAAGACTTGTTTGCCGCCGAAGAACAGCGTCGGGCTACTTTGCGCTACCTAACCCCGGACGTGATTGATCCTAACCCCGATCAGCCTCGCCAAATCATTCATCGCGAAGGACTGGAAGAACTCAAAAAAAGCATCGCCGAACGGGGAATTTTGCAGCCCTTACTGGCAATTAAAGGCACCGAAGGACACGTCACCCTCGTCGCCGGACAACGCCGCTTGTTAGCAGTCCGCGAACTAGGACTAAAACTCGTCCCGGTCATGGTGATTGATTACCGACCGGATGTAGCCTTTGACGCAATTATCGAAAACATCCAGCGCGAAGCACTTGACCCCATTGACGAAGGCGAAGCTTTTCAACGTCTCTCCGATGAACGCAACTATAGCCACGCTGAAATTGGGGCCAGAATCGGCAAATCCAAGCAATATGTCACCGACCGCATCCGGTTGGCCCATCGCCTAACCCCACGCACCAAAGAATTGCTTTCAGCAGTGGTACAGGCGGTGCAAAATAGCAGTATAAAAACGAACGCCCGCGCGTTCGATTGTGAAATTAGTAACGAAGATGTGGTGCTAGGAGCCAGTAAAGCCAAGTTCACCATCGCCCGTGTCGTCAGCTTTCTACCCGATAATTTACAAGAAGCCGCCATGGCCGAGCTAGAATCCGAAGTAACCCGGCTAGGTCGTCGCCTGACCACACGCGAAGTAGAAGAACTAGTGGCCCGTTTCAAAGCCGAGGCTCCCCGTCGTCGCTTAGGCCAGAGTACCGAAATAGGCAGCGATGGGCTAATTCAAATGAGTTTTATTGAGGGGGCAGCAGCAGCTTCAGAGCAGAACCAGAAGAAGATTCGTACTCGAAAAAGTCCCTCGGCCCGGCGGGTAGATGGTCGCCAACTTGAAAGTTTCAAAGCTCTGGCAGAACTGGCCCAACTACCCGCCGACCGTGCCTTAAACCTAGACATTGACGCAACCATCAAAATGATGGAAGCCGACCTAGAGCGACTACGTCGCCTAAAAAGCGAGGAATAATTTAACTTGTAAGAGGGATTTCTAATCCCGATTACACACAAATGTAGGAGGGATTTCTAATC
>JACAUC010000043.1 GCA_013390945.1 Candidatus Chloroheliaceae bacterium | reverse complement strand
TTTGCAAGTTCCTAAGCGATCTCCCTAGTTCCACAATCTTTGTGGACTGTAAGTGAATAAACCCGCCTTATTTTGGGCGTATGCAATACGCCCCTACTGCGAATTATTGAGAAGATAAGTTTTAAGAAAGAGACCGGAGGAGTCATGAGCGAAGAAGCAACCAAGCTTGATTTTCAGGAACAATTCAAGCTTCAAGCAGAGAAGGCCATGCACCACCTACAAGAGTGTGACACCGTAATAGCCGGGCTGATCGAACAAATCGGCCCCTATTCCATCACCCCGGAGCAACCCTACTTCTTTGCGTTGCTTTCTTCGATTATCTCGCAGCAAATCTCTACCAAAGCAGCGGCAGCGATTCAGAACCGTTTTTTGGCACTCTTTCCCGATTCTAGCCCGGCAGAAGTAACACCCTCCCGGCTACTGACTCTACCTAAAGAGGATTTGCGTACCGCCGGGCTTTCTGAACAAAAGGTGCGCTATGGCTATGATCTGGCTGAAAAAGTAGAAGAGGGCGTGGTGGATCTGACCCGGATAGATGATTTACCGGATGAGGAAATTATTCGCCAATTGACTAAAGTTAACGGTATTGGACGCTGGACGGCAGAGATGTTCCTAATCTTTTCGCTGGCCCGGCCAGATGTCTTACCGGCGGATGACCTTGGCTTCAGAACGGCAGTCCAGCGACTTTATGGTTTTAAGGAGCGGCCCGATCCTAAAATAGTACGTCGGTTCGCCCAAGTGCAAGGTTGGTCGCCTTATTCTACCGCCGCCACTTGGTACCTCTGGCGGAGCCTAAACCTAAAAGACGAGGTTGTAACGTAGTATGAGTCTTCAGGAAGCCTTAGAAGAATTTAAATACGGTGGCCCGGAAATACGAGTGCGAGCCGCCGCAACTCTAGCCCATCTAGCCGACCCTGCGGCCCTAATGCCCCTAATCGAAGCACTGGAGGATAAGGAACCAGAGGTACGAGCAGCAGTAGCCGAAGCCTTGGGAACCTTCCATGACCGCCAAGCGGTCCCAAAACTTATTCCACTCTTACAAGACCGAAGTTGGGTAGTGCGCGAGGCAGTAGCCACCACATTAGGTCTACTTGGAGACCCAACGGCGGGTAAAGCTCTACTAGAATTGTTAGAAAAAAACTATGCGCGAGAGGTAAACACCCAACGCCATCACCAAACGATGATGGAGAGCGTTATCGCCCTAGGCCGGATCAAGGATATACGTGCCACTCCAATATTGGTCAAAATCTTGAGCAAAGGCTACCGAAGCGCGGTCTCGGATTGGCAGAGGCAAGTGCGGCAAGCTGCCGCCATCGGTCTAGGTTATCTGGATCAACCCGCCGGAGTAGACGCATTATTGGCTGTCTTAACCGACGGTGAAGGGCGAGAGGTTAGGGAGGCGGCAATTACAGGCTTATCAATGCTGCGAAGCGAAGAAAGCTTTAAAAAATTGCTGGCAGCCCTCAATCTCCGCCTCTTTGAAAACCCGGCGTGGGTCTGGCCCCGTCTTCAAGGAGCCGTGACCGCCTTGGGGCAAATGGGTAATCCAAGAGCGTTGCCCTATTTATTGCCTCTGGTAGAAAGTGAATCTTCGGAGGTGCGAATGGCGTTGGCCCGTAGCTTGGCTCAACTTGGCGAAGCCAATAGCAAAGAGGTGCTGTTAAAATTATTGCGCGACCGGATGGCTGAAGTACGAGTGGCAGCGGCTCAAGCACTCGGTCACCTCCAGATTTCGGAAGCGGCAGGAGCGTTAAATGTGGTTCTGCGCGATCCTAACCGACTAGTAGCCGGAGCCGCTCAAGTAGCCCTCGATCAGATTAAGGCTCTACCGCCGGGTAATTTTCAGGCGTAGGTATCGAATATGTTTACGTTTTAGTTAACCAATATTAGAGGATGGCCTTACAAACCGAGGGATTGTTGTTAGCTGCATGAAGTAGATAGGTCAGGTGATAATATGCCAAACTATTACAGACAGTACGGACAAGTTCTACAACTAGGTGAAAAACTAGAGACAGGCGTAGATGGCGATATTTTCCAGATACCAACCCTACCTAATCTGGTAGCCAAAATCTACCATGAGCTAGATGCCAAGCGAACTACCCAATTGCGAGCCATGGTTAACAACCCACCTTTCGATCTCACCCTTGCCCAAAATTGGCCCAAAGAATTGATTTTGAACAGTGAAGGAGCGTGTGTAGGTTTTTTAACACCCTACTCTAACCCTTCCACCACCGCTCCTCGCCCGGTAGAGGTAGCTAACACGAGACTAGGTATACCCTTGCAGGATGTTGCGCCACCCTTCAGACCCGCCAATCAAAAAAAGCAGCGCAACAAGAACATTAGTATCGGCATTGCTTTAGTTTTAGTATTATTTTTTGGATGGTGGATGCTAGTAAGGGGTGGTAGCTACGGTGGTCGGATTTATTCTTTACCACCTACCAGTACCAGAACATCACTCTACTCGATTACCCCCAATCCAGCAAGTGATACAGACAAGGGACTGGTTCTCTTTCAGGCTAACGGTTGTGTAATTTGTCACGTGAATAATGGTCGCACCGCAGGAATTGGTCCTAAGTTGCAAGGTACTACGCGAGACGATACTTATATTCGCAACCAGATTGCAAATGGTCTTAATGCGATGCCAGCCTTCCCTCATATCTCGGAAGAGCAGAAGACCTATCTTATCGCCTACATTCGGTCGCTCTCTCCTAATAATCCTACTACAGCAAGTAGTGGCGATCCAGCCAAGGGACTTACCCTCTTTCGGGCTAACGGCTGCATAGCTTGCCATCTGAATGAGGGTCGCACGGCTGGAATTGGGCTAAAGTTGCAAGGTACTACCCGTGACGATACTTATATTCGCAACCAGATCAAAACAGGCCGTAATGCGATGCCACCTTTCCCTCAGATTACGGAAGATCAAAAAACCGATATTATTGCCTACATTCGGTCGCTCTAAAGGTTAAGCATCCTGCCGCAAAGCCATAGCTTTTCAAAGGCGTGGCTTGCGGCACTTCTGTCCTCTAATAATTACAGAATGACTTTTGCGCTAGGACATACACCGCTTTTTCGGTTAAATTAAGCGGAACCAAAGGAAAACCGAAACTCAACCGAGCGGCGAACGTGCCGCTCATGAAAAGTCAACGAACCTACCAACATAGCTAAATCATTCATGGTAAGGCCCGCCGCTCCCAGTATTCGGTAATTTCTGGAATACCCCGCCTTACATACCCGTCGCACACCTTGTAATTTGATTAGATCCGCCTCGGATAATTTGTATAGACCTTCATCAGACCTCATTTGCTTAACCAGAGGTGTTGCCTGAGACAGTAGAATAAATGCTTCTATCTCACCCATACCTGACCCCGTATTTCATTAACTTGGTTCTGCTAAGCCTAAGCCATTACCTTAAACTTAGTTCTATAGACCGAACCTAGTACCAACTAATCTCTTATAAATATTATAGATCAAAGCCTGTATAAATGGGGTTAAGGGTTTGTTAAGGCTTTAACATTAATCATTTTAAATTAATTTCAGTGGCGAGATATAATTTTTTTAATCATATGTAGATCAGTAGGGGTGAAAGTGCGGGTAAGAAGCAATAGACTCAGATAAATCAGGCCGCCTAGCGGCACAGTTAGGAAAAAGTGGTTGAAACCTAAGCCCACCGTTAAACCCAGCAAACCCAGCAGCATCAGGCCAGAGGCCAGCAGAGGTCGCCAGCTAATTTTCCAGAAGGGTAAATGACCCAATTCCTTCCAAACCGGCCAACCAAAGAATACCAACATAATCAGTTCTGATACTATAGTCATCACGCAGGCCGCAAAGTAGCCAAAGAAGGGTATAAAAATCAGGTTCAAGCCGATATTGGTGACAGCCGTAACCACAAAGGCTAAGGTAATCCAACGTTGTTTATTTAGGGCAATCAAGACATATTGGGTCAGGCCATTGATATAGCTAAAAGGTAGAAACCAAATCAAAATCTGAAGACAAATCGCCCCTCCGGGCAAAAAGCGTGACCCTCCCAGCGCACCAATCAGATCATAAGCCACAAAAACGGTTCCCGCCGAAATCGGCAGGCCAATTAGCAACAAGATTCGCACTCCTTCCACAAAAGCCCGTTTTAGTTCGGCCTGAGCAGTAGTAGCATAACTGGCAAGTACCGGAAAGAGGGCGAGGGTGAAAGCAGAAGGGATTATCAGTAACGCATCAATAAATTTGTAGGCCGAATTATATAACCCAACTTCGCTATCGGAGCGCATTGCCCCTAATAGCAGGGCATCGGATTTAAACAGAATATTGTTCAGCAGGCTATTTAGGACTAGCGGGTAAGAAAGCAGGAGCAAAGTGCGAACCAACTTAAAATCAAAGGCTCCCTTGAAATGGGGCTGAAAGATTTCGCGCCGAAAGAGCGAGGCCAACGCAAGAGCCGTAATAAAATTGACCACTACCGCACTACCTGCCAACCCTACGACACCCCACCCAACCAACAAAGCACCCAACCCCAACGGTACTCGAATAATGGCGGTTAAAACCTGAATCGCGGCCAGAAATTCATATTTCTCATAGCCTCGAAAGAGAGCCGTCATAGCAGAGGAGACGCTGCTAGGCAAAAACCCCACCATCAAAACGATAATGGCCCAACCCGTATCTTCCGCCATATTCCCGGTTAAACTAAAGCCACCCACCCAGAGCAGGGCCACCGGGAAAGAGAGTACTGCCAGCCCAAAACGAGTCAGAAGCATCGTCCAGTAGAGACGGTTAGCGTTTTCAAAAGAGCGCTCACGGGCTACCTCGCGCGTGACTAGCGTCTCCAACCCAAAATCGGTGAGCGTCGCCAAGATCAGCCACGTAGTACCGGCTATCGTATAGCGCCCGTTGCCCTCCGGCCCTAGCAGACGCAACGAAAAGAGAGCAAAGCCAAAATCCAGCCCCTTCCCAAAGAGTTGGGCAAAGAGAGGCGTGATGCTATTCTTGGCAATCCGCCGAATAGGATGGCTACCCTCATCTTCATAATAGAAACGACCCCAAGCCAAGACCACAAAGCCCATCGCTACTCCGGCTAAGGCCAAGAAAGCAGCATAGAGACCAAGCGTAAAAGCCATTGGGTTATAACGAAACCGCACCAGATATTCGCCACCTTCGGCAAGGGGTAAAAGCTGGGTGCTACGCCAACCCTCTTCTGTAGCACTCACGGTGCTTTCGCGCCCCTTTTCGCTGTGGGTTAGAGTTGGGTCAAAAAGCGTAGCCGACCAGCCTCCAGCATAACGCTCGGTTAGCACCAAATCAAAGGGGCTAGAGCCGGGCGGCACTAGCAGAGTTACCTCCACTTGGGAGGGGTTAGGCCGAGCTATCTTGCCAAGCTGAATATTTTGGTTCGGGCGAAGCTCAAAGAGCTTGCCGGACGGAGGAGGCGTAAAATTAACGGCACGATCAGGGCCATAGGTGTAACTTAGGCGTGGGAAGAGTTGTGGCCCGGCCATTCCCGCACCCAGCAAAACCATCACACCCAACACTCCCGCCAATTTCACCACTTGACCCACCTTAGCCTGCCGCAACGCTATTTCACAGCCGAGACTCCATCCAACTAGCAAACCGATCAGGACAAGTGCCAGATTCCAAGCTACCGCCAAGAACAACAAACCAGAAATACCAGCAAAAAGCCAGCGAGCCGTCCAACGTTTTGAGGTCAAGAGCCACATTCCAAGAGGTAGCCACGCCCACGCCACCATTAGATCCAGCGGCAAAATCCCGCTAGGCAAGAGTAGCAACAACAAGCCCAACCACAGGTAACGCAAACGCTTTAATCTTCTAGCCAACAAAACCAACCCCAGCCCAAATAGCCAGAAATGAACCAACGCAAACAGAGTCATTCCTTTCGGAAGAGGAGCGTAATAAAGCAGAGAAAGGGGATAAAAAAGCGGGGCCGAACTATCTGCCAATAACGCCCGTCCCCCCTTTTCATCGGGATACCAGAGCGGCAAGCCAAAACTATGTATCAACTCGCGCCCCTTTTGCCAATCGCTCGAAAGGGACAAATCGGCCTTAGACCGGGTATAAGCCTGACTAAAATGGTTGAAGAGATTATTAAACTGAGGATTATCCTCTTGAGCTACAAAACCGGGTAAATAGTAGAGCGTGGCAACCAATAACAAACCTAGCATCCAACCTAAAATACGGGGGGGAAATGCCTTACGCCCAATTTCCTGCACCCTAGGTAGCAATAATCGCAAAATGTAGCCCTTTCGAGTTTAATAACTTAGGAACACATCAGGGATTATAGGTTTGAGCAAGGGGAGTGTCAACCTGACCAAAGTGGCCTTGAAAAGGCTGGCGTTTTATGGTTCAATAGACCTTGGTAATAAAAAGATTAACAAATTTTAATAATTCTAAAGAGATAGCTGTGGCACTCGGTACAGAGAAGGGATCATAAAAAAATGAACGAGGAAGAGGAGAACCTAGACTTTGCCGCAGCTTGGGCCGCTAAGTTGCTCCATAGCGACCGCCGAGTCAAGGAGGGCAATCTCTATCTACCTGAAAAGGTTGGCGATGCGACAGACGCGCAAAAACCCGCTTTTGGCTGGGCTACCTCGCTTTTCGGTCTACACTTGGGTAAAGTGGCCCTGATAACAGGCGGTAGTGCTGGAATCGGCGGGCAGATTGGGCGATTGCTGGCCCTAAGTGGCGCGAAGGTCTGTCTGGCGGCACGTCAAGAAAAAACCCTAATCGAAAAGCGCGACGCAGTAATAGCGGAGTTGCGACAAATCGGTTACACTCACCCCGAAAACCGGGTAATGATTGTCCCTCATACCGACGTAGCCAACGAAGCGGCTCTGATAGCCCTAGTCGAAAAGGTCATCGCAACTTATGGACGGGTAGATTATCTCATCAACAATGCCGGAATAAGTGGAGCCGAAGAGATGGTAATTGATATGCCGGTGGAGGCTTGGCGCAACACACTCCAAACCAACCTGATTAGTAACTATTCGCTAATTCGCAAACTTGCACCACTAATGAAAGAGCAGGGAAGTGGTTATGTCCTAAATGTCTCTAGCTATTTCGGGGGTGAGAAATATGTAGCAGTGCCATACCCAAACCGGGCCGACTACGCGGTCTCCAAAGCCGGGCAACGCGCTCTAGCCGAAATGTTGGCCCGCTTCTTGGGGCCGCAGATCCAGATTAATGCCATTGCTCCGGGGCCAGTGGATGGTACTCGTTTACGGGGGAGTGCCGGGCAACCGGGCCTCTACCAACGACGCGGACGGTTGGTACTAGAGGGCAAACGGCTAAACCAGATTTACGCTGCCCTGATTCAGAGCCACAAAGCCAAGGGTCAGGCTATCGAAGATTTTTTGAAGCTGCTAGATACCAACAATCCCGGCGAACTATCGGCTGAAGCACCTGCACCCTTGCAAAAATTGGCGGCAAGCCTAGTGGCGAAAGGAGACGCAGTATCGGCTGGCGGAGCAACACTCCTACAGAAGCAAGTGACGGAAGGAGACGCAGTATCGGCTGGCGGAGCAGCACTCCTACAGAAGCAAGTGACGGAAGGAGACACAGTATCGGCTGGCGGAGCAGCACTCCTACAGGAGCAAGTGACGGAAGGAGACGCAGTATCGGCTGGCGGAGCAACACTCCTACAGAAGCAAGTGAGCGATACAGGTTCAGCCTATCGCTTCTTTATGAATCCGACGATTGCCCGTAAGTTGGTGACTCGGCTAGAACTCGGTAGTTACCTAAAGGATAAGGTCGCCTCGCAACAATGGCTAGAGCAGTTGCCAGTTGCACCCGATCCTTTCTTTACCCCCGCCGAAATTGAAAAAGAGGCCAACAAAATTAAAGAAGGTACTCTCGCAATGCTCAACCTAAACCGGATGCCAACCGAACAGGATGTGGCACTGGCAACCATCTATTATCTCGCCGACCGCAATGTAAGTGGAGAGACTTTTCAACCATCGGGCGGTTTGCGTTTTGACCGCACCGTAACCGAAGGCGAACTCTTTGGCAAGCCCACCCCAAACCGTCTTGAAAAACTCAATAGCCGCACCATCTTCCTGATTGGCGAATATATGGAACTACCACTCGAACGGTTGGCTCACTCCTACCTCGATGAACACCAAGTAGGTAGGATAATTATCTTGACCCACACTCAAGAACGCGCCAACGAGTATGCCAAACATTTCGATTCCTACGCACAGCAAGGCCGCTTCCACGCCCGGCCTATTGGGAACGAGTTAGAGGCTGGATTGGAGGCCGCTATAAGGGATTTTGACCGACCGCTGGCCTGTGTCAGCACTCCTTTTATACCCTTGACTCAAAAGCGACTGACTGGCAAGGATGAAAATAGCTGGGAAGGGGTCTTTGATGAAAAAGATTTTGCCGAATTGTGCGAAAACCAACTGACCCACCATTTCCGTATCGCCCGGAAAATGTCGCTAGTAGATGGTGTCCAAATTGTACTTGTAACCCCGGAGACCAGTCGCACTACCGCGCCGGAGGGGTTTGGTCTAGCCAACTTTGTCAAGACCAGCCTTCACGCCCTAACTGTAACATTAGGAGTGGAGAGTGAGCGCAACGTCCATCAAATTCCGGTCAACCAAGTGAACCTAGCCCGCCGCGCTCACAGCGAAGAGCCGACCGACCTAAGCGAAGAAGAGGAAGAGTTAACCCGTTTTGTCAACGCCGTCTTGCTGATGACCAGCACCCCCCTCCCGGATGCTACCATTAGCCGCTATCGCAGCCGAATCTATCGTGGCAATGCCATCACAACCTAAGACCGGAAAACCAGTTTAATTAAATTTCCGATCTAATAGCTAAATTTAGCTAAAACCAATTAAATTATTTTAGGTAGGATGGATTAGGTTTTTTTAGATTATAATAGGGTAGGTGCTTTACTTGTAGGAGGGATTTCTAATCCCGATTTACCGATTTACCCGATTTACCGATTTACCCGATTTACCGATTTACCGATTTACCCGATTGACCGATTACTAACTACAAAGGATTTTAAATGTTTGAAGAATTTTTGACCGTAGCCCTCGAAGCCGCCCGGTCAGCTGGAGCAATCCAATTAGAGGGACTGAGCCGCCAACAGCGTATCGAAACCAAAAGTAGCCCGATTGACCTAGTGACCGAGGTAGACCGAGCTTGCGAAGCGGAAATCGCCCGACAAATTCTGGAGCGTTTCCCCGATCACCAACTAATAGCCGAAGAAGGCACCGTTGGCGGAGCAAACCCACGCTATCGCTGGATAGTTGACCCACTCGACGGTACCACCAACTATACCCATCGCTATCCCTGCTTCTCGGTCAGCATTGGGCTAGAATATCAAGGGGAAGTGGTGGTAGGTGTCGTCTACGATGCCTTACATCAAGAGCTTTTCCGGGCCACCAAAGGCGGCGGAGCTTTCCTCAATGACCAAAAAATCGCCGTTTCAGAAGTACCTAGTATGAGCCGGGGTCTACTCTGCACCGGGTTTCCGGGCGATCAGGCAGGGAATCAGCAAGTGCTGGCGGCGTGGGAAAAGATCAGCCTAAAGTGTCACGGTATCCGACGCGACGGTTCGGCGGCGTTGGATCTCTGTTATGTAGCTTCGGGGCGACTGGACGGTTTCTGGGAACGGCTTAACTCATGGGATATGGCGGCTGGGGCGTTAATCGTGGTCGAGGCAGGTGGTAGAGTCACCAATTTTGGTGGAGGCCCGTTCGATCTCTATCAGCGCGAAATTGTGGCCGCTAACGGATACATCGGCCCCGAAATGGTGGAAGTGTTGCGTACAATAAGCTAATAACAACGAGTTGTGATAAACTTAACAGTACTGAAATATCGAAAATCTGTATCATCTCAAAATTTCGGGGTAGGGGCGTATTGCATACGCCCAACCTGCGGCGGGTTTATGTGAACTGGTTCCAATAAACCCCTACTTATTGAGAAGATACGAAAATTTCTTTAATTAGGAGGTGCAAATGAGTGCAAGCGAAGCAGGCGGAGCAACCCGCCTCGAAAAAGATAGCATTGGCGAATTAGCCGTGCCAGCCGAAGCATATTACGGCGTACAAACTACGCGGGCCATTCACAATTTTCCAATCAGTGGGCTAAGGATGCCCACCGCCTTTATCCATACCCACGCACTGCTAAAGCGGGCGGCAGCGGAGGTCAATTTTGAATTGGGACAATTGGATGAGACTCTTTACAAAGCCATCGCCCAAGCCGCCCGTGAGGTAGAAGAGGGCAAATTTGACGATCAGTTCCCGATTGATGTCTATCAGACGGGCTCGGGTACTTCTACCAATATGAATGTAAACGAGGTGATTGCCAGCCGCGCCAACGAATTGCTAGGAGGCAAGCGCGGCGATAAAAAGCCAGTACACCCGAACGATCATATCAATATGGGACAATCCTCCAATGATACCATTCCTACTAGCCTCTATGTTTCAGCCTTAGTAGAGATTGAGCAACAGTTGCGCCCCTCTCTTCGCACCTTGGAAGAGTCGCTACGGGCTAAATCCAAAGACCTGTGGGAGGTAATCAAGACTGGACGTACTCACCTGCAAGACGCAACCCCGGTGCGAATGGGCCAAGAATTTCTAGGCTACGCTGGACAAATCGAACGGGCGCAACGTCGGTTGGACGATGCCAGTCGCGAACTAAGCGAAGTGGCGTTAGGTGGTACGGCGGTGGGAACGGGGGTTAATATGTATCCCGGCTTTGCCGAAAAGGTACTCGCCAAGATGAGCGAATGGCTTGGAGTCAACTTAAAGGAGAGTGACAACCACTTCCAATCCCAAAACACGCTAGATGGCGCGGTTCATGCCAGTGGAGCGTTGCGAACAATTGCGGTAAGCATTATGAAAATCTCCAACGATCTTCGCTGGATGGCTTCCGGACCAAGAGCAGGTTTAAATGAGATAATTTTACCAGCCGTCCAACCCGGTTCTTCGATTATGCCCGGCAAAGTCAATCCGGTTATCGCGGAGTCGGCCACGATGGTCGCCGCCCAAGTCATCGGCTTTGACGTGACTATCGGTTTGGCGGGACAATCCGGCAATTTTGAGCTAAACGTAATGATGCCCCTAGTCGCCCATAACCTGATGCAATCCATCGAATTGTTGGCCCATACCGCCGTCAACCTAGCGGAACAGTGTATCAGCGGCATTGTAGCCACTGACTACGGCCCAAATATGCTAGAGCAGGGTTTGTTGTTGGCTACGCCGCTCGCGCCTGTAATTGGCTATGATAAGACCGCCGCTCTAGTCAAAAAGGCTCTCGCCACTGGCAAGACCATACGCCAACTAACCCACGAGGAGAGTGGCCTCTCCAAAGAAGAAGTAGACCGCCTCCTAGATCCCGCCTCTATGACCGAACCGGGTACACCGATGGGTTCGGCGGGTTAAGCAGCGGTCAAAACGAGGCCATTAGCCTTACCCTTCGGGTAAGGCTAGACCAGAAATTTATTTCCGGTCTAATAGCTAAAATGGGTTAAAACCCATTAAATCATCGTGGAAATAGGCAAGGATAAATTCAACCGGCTTCAACCGATTTTGGTTTCTTAGACCGGAAATAAATTTCCGGTTATTTACTTATTTGGAGAGTACTCTAACTATCGGAACGTTTACTCATCCAAGCACTTAACGCAGGCCAAAGACCCTTGGTAGCATTGCGCCCAACCACTAACCCAACGTGACCACCGGGCAGAATAAGTTGCTCCTTGTCGGGGCTACTCACCAGATTCATAATCGGTTTACTTTGAGAGGGCAAGGCAATGTGGTCTTTTTCAGCAATAATATTGAGCAAGTTGGATTTAATTTTGGAGAGGTTCACTCTTTGCCCCCGCAGGTAGAGTTGCCCGGTAGTCAGTTTATTGCCCAGATAAAAATCTTTAATCCATTGTTTAAAAGCTTCACTGGAGAAGGGTACACCATCATTGACCCACTTCTGCATACTCAACCATGATTCAACGGCGCGGTCATCCCAGAGTTTATCAAAAAAACTGCTATAGGTCAGGACAAAATTGTTAACTGGTTTGAGCATCTTGGAACCAAAATCCACCATTTCGGCTGGAATAAGACCATAGGCACTCGCTAACTGGTCCACGTCAAAATTCTGTGGGTCGAGCCAAGTACGTAACAAACCCTGTTCGCTAAAGTCTAAGGGTGCCGCCATTAGGATAAGGTTCTTGAGGGGTAACTCGGAGTGTAAGGCAGCAAAGGTAACGGTCAAGACTGCACCGATACAATAGCCCAACAGACTAACCTCTTTGGCCCCGGAATGGAGCAGGGTATGTTTGACGGCGCGTGGCATATAATCCAGCACGTAGTCGTCAATTTTCAAATTGCGATCTTCCGGCCCCGGTGTACCCCAATCCAAGAGGTAAATTTCAAACCCTTGACCTAGCAGATATTCCACCAAACTGGAACCGGGTCGCAAATCAAGGATATAAGGCTTGTTAATCAAGGCATAGATCATTAATATGGGGATATTATGGCGTTTCTCGACGGTGGGTACGTAATGATAGAGCTTGGCCTTATTGCGCGTCCAAATCACCTCTTTGGGCGATTGCCCTACGGGTACTTCGGGTGGATGCTCCGCATAGTCTAAGGCCCGCGAATAACGTTTTAGGGCTCGCTCAATTTCTTCTTGGTATTGTTTAGCTAATATCTCATTAGACTCAGCCGTTGTCATCCCAACTCCTCGGTATTAAGTTCCGTAGTGGGTTTGGCTTTTTTCGCTCTAGGGGCAGTCCTAGAAAGAGCAGATTTTGGTGCTTCTTCTAGGGTAAGTGCTGCACCACTTAACCTTTGCCCTAGGGTGGTAAGTAGCCCTTCCAGCGCAGCCAAATTTGTACTAACCTTGCCAAATACTTCGCGATCTGGTAGTTTAGCTTCCAAAGCCGCTAGACGTTCTTCGATAGGGCGCAAATCTATTTGAGCCGGAGTTTTGGCTTCTAAAACTTCTACACGAGAAGCAAGACTATTAATTTCGGAAGTACCAAGTATTTTAGCTTCAAGAGCGGCTAATCGTTCCACCAATGGAGCAAGTTCCTCAGAAGTAAGGGTTTTACGCTCCACTAGTTCAACCTGATGTAGCACAATTTCTAAGAGCGAGGTTACCCGGCTTAATGATTGGGTAATACCCACTAAATTATCGCCGAGTGCGTCACCAATATCATCCACTTTAGCGTCAAGCGAGACAACTTGTTCGGCTAAGCGGGTGAGGTCTTCACGGCTAGGCATATCGGCGGCCTCTAAATAAGCTTTGGCGGCTTGCTTTACCATCAAGCGGTAAGAGGCCGAAGTGTTGGCAGTGCGACCAAAAGCCTGAGCAAATTCAGGCGTAGCAACTATTTGCTGTAAAAAGTTGACCCAAATTTCTTCATTCTTTCCGACAAAATTTTTCCACATCGCTAAAGGATCAGCATGTGGGGATGTAGTTGGCGGAACCACAGCAGCGGCGGCAGTAGTTGGTAGCAACAACATCTGGTTGAGCCATCCAAAAAAATCGGCGGGGCTTGGCACACCACTTGGTTTCTCGCTCGTCATCTTTTTCTCCATCACCTTCGCAAATTAACAGATTAACAAAAAGTAGAGGTATCAGACAAATCTGACACCTCTACTTCTTACACTAAACGCTCAAATTCTCGAAAATAGTGGCGATACCCTGACCACCACCGATACAAGCCGTAACTAGACCGTAGCGAACGCCACGCCGTTCCAATTCGTACATTATCTTTACGGTTAGAATTGCGCCAGTAGCCCCAATCGGATGACCAATTGCAATAGCACCACCATTGATGTTGACACGGTCTATATTCAAGCCCAATTCGCGCACACAAGCGAGGGCTTGAGCCGCAAAAGCTTCGTTTAACTCAAACAAATCAATCTGATCGAGGGTCAACCCGGCTTTTGCCAGCACTTTTTTAACTGCCGGTACCGGGCCAATTCCCATAATTTCCGGTGGTACACCTGCGACCGCCTGCGCTACGAGACGTAGACGGGGCTTGAGTTGCAGCTCTTGGGCTTTTGAAGCTGACATCACCACTACGGCGGCGGCGGCATCGTTGATACCACTGGCATTACCGGCGGTAACCACACCAGTGTTTTTGAAAGCTGGTTTCAGTTTCGCTAAGGTCTCTAGGGTAGTCTGTGGGCGCGGGTGTTCGTCCGTCACTACCTGCAAAGCTTCGCCCTTTTTCTGAGGCACTGCTACAGGAGTAATCTGTTCCTTAAAATAGCCCGCCTTGATTGCAGCATCGGTCAACTGCTGGCTGCGTAAGGCAAAGGCATCGGAATCTTCCCGATTGATCCCGAACTTCTCCGCCACGTTCTCGGCGGTAATACCCATATGGCAACTGGTAAAGGGATCGCTTAAAACGGTAGTAAGGTTATCTATCAAATTAGAATCGCCCATCCGATAACCCCAGCGAGCCTTATCAAGTAAGTAGGGATAGCGGGTCATATTTTCGGTGCCACCCGCAACAATAATATCGGCGTTGCCACTTATAATTTCTTGGGCAGCATTGTTAATCGCTTGCAAACCACTACCACACAGCCGATTAAGGGTATAAGCCGGTACTTCGACGGATAGGCCAGCCCCAAGAGCCGCCGCCCGTGAGACATAAGCATCTTTGCCCACCTGACCGACACAACCAATTATTACACCATCAACTTGGCTCGGCTCTACGCCCGCTCGCTCAAGGGCCGCCTTAATTGCAATTGCTCCCAACTGAGCCGCCGGAACCTCGATAAACTGACCTCCATAAGTACCAACCCCGGTGCGGGCACCGCCTACAATTACTACTTCATCTTGTGCCATTTTTCCTCTTCGCTTTCCTTTCGTTTACGCAGGCTTACAGTTTAACAGATTGTGCAATATATAACAAGTTGCGAAAATGTAAGCCTTTTCTCCTTCATAATTAAACGTTCAAGCAAGTTGTCTAAGGTTTGGAAAGACCTGTTGGCCTTTCACAAAAGTCATTTCTACCTCACCTTCACGATCAAGGACGACCAGATCAGCATCATAGTGGGGAACCAAGCGTCCTTTACGCTCAAGGTTAAGTAATTGGGCCGGGTTACGAGTCACCATCTGAATCGCTTCAGCCAGACTACACCCGCTCCATTTTTGCATATTGCGGATGGCCCGGTCAAGGGTCAAGATACTTCCAGCCAAAGTACCTACGGAATTATCTAACCGGGCACTCTCCTTATCTACCTTTACACCTTGACCGGAAAGTTCATAACGACCCGGTGGCATACCCATCCCTGCCATTGCATCTGTCACCAAGTTGAGACCCACCGCACCCTTGCTCTGATAGGCTAACTTAACTACGGCGGGATGCAGGTGAATTCCATCCACAATTATACCAGCCTTCACCTCTGGCAAGGTAAGAACTGCACCCGCCAAACCCGGTTCGCGCTGGTGCAAGGGCAACATTGCATTAAAGAGATGGGTGGCGTAAAGCGCACCTGCCTTATGCCCGGTCAAGGTTTGTTCATAAGTAGCAGCACTGTGTCCCATTGAAACCAGTACCCCTTGTTGCTGTAGGAAGTTTATCACTTTAGTGGCATCTTGCAACTCAGGTGCGATGGTAAAGAGGCGTAAGGGGCCAGCGTCGAGGATAGCCTTTACCTTTTCAAGGGCGGGTAGTTGCAACCACGCCGGGTTATGCACTCCTCGGTAGTGCGGATTAAGAAACGGCCCTTCGAGATGAACGCCCAGAATTTGAGTGCCTTCTGTCCGGCCCATAGCCGCTCCGATCACCGCTAGAGCATGTAAATAGGTGGTAGCGGGTGAAGTGATAATCGTTGGCAGAAAGGAGGTAACACCCCAACGAGGCAAAATTGCCGCTACGTCAAAGACGGCTTCAGGTTGAGTAGTAAAGTCGTAGCCTAACCCACCATTAATTTGTAACTCGATAAAGCCGGGTGCAATAAAGCTTTCAGGCCGATAAAGTGAACCTTCACCCGGCCCAAAGTGGCCCCATTCTAAAGCGGCAATATGTGTACCTTCTAAAAGAATCCGCCCCGGCCTGAATTGGCTCGTCGCGTCATCTAAAAGGTTGCCAATAACTATTTGTTCCACTACATTTTCATTATAGGTACATCTGTAAGCAGAATAGCGGGAACCACTTCGCCTTCCTCTAGGATCTTCTCGCCGGGAGCCAAATGCAAGAGCGCGTTAGCCCCTAGCATAGAAAGCAACCGACCACTACTCTGAGACCCGGTAGTACGGGCAGTATAGTAATAACTGCCACCACTGCTCGGCTCAAATTCTTGGGTAACAACCGCTCGCACAAACTCGTTGCGTTCCCTTGAGTGGGTGAGTGAGTGGGCTAGACGAGCCTGCACCCTCGGACGTTGCACATGAATATGACCACCCATTTTCAAAATGGCAGGCCGAGCAAAAAGCTCAAAGGAGACTAGGCTGGCAACCGGAAAACCCGGCAAAGCAAAAATGGGCTTGGTTTGTTCCTCTACCGCTACCGTTACAAAAGTAAGCGGCTTGCCCGGTCTAAGATTCACCCGCCCAAAATGGATGGTGCCAAGTTCCTCCAGCAAATCTTTCATTAGATCGAGTTTGCCGACCGAGACTCCACCACTGGTAATAAGGCCATCATAATTACGTAGAGCCACCTCAATCAAATTTCGCAACCCTGCTTCGGTATCCGGGGCAATTCCCAGCGAAAATGGCTCGGCGTAGGCTTGGGCTACCGCCGCCATCAGACCGAAACGATTACTATCGTAGATTTGGCCGGGGGCCAATAGTTTGCCCGGTTCGACAATTTCGTCCCCGGTAGAGATTACCGCCAGACGGGGCCGACGGATTAGCTTAATTAGAGCTAGTCCGGTAGTAGCAAGCAACCCTAATTCGGCAGGGCCAAGCAAAGTCCCTGCCTTTAGAATCAGTTGACCACTTTGTAAGTCCTCAGAGCGTGGGCGGATATTATTGCCGGGGTTAGGGGCAGAATCTACCTCCAACAGACCATCCTTTTCACGGGTATACTCCACCATAACCACCGCATCGGCTCCCTCTGGCATAGGAGCGCCGGTCATTATGCGGATTGCGGTTCCTGGTTCAACTCTCTGGTGAGTGATTCGCCCGGCGGTCTGCTCACCGATAATCCGGCGCTGCCTCAGATCGTCGCTGGACTGTAGAGCATAGCCATCTACGGCAGTAGCGTCAAAAGGTGGCATATCGAGAGTGCTATAAATATCTTCGGCCAAAATTCGACCCAAGCCCTCTTCTAGCTTGGTCTCTTCGGCCTCCAGCACCCGCACATTGCTCATTATAAGCAGGGTGGCTTCTTCCGGCTCGATAATAGCGTAGGAGGAGGGCTTCATCTTTCGGTGCTGTTCCAATCCGCTCATAAAAATCTTTCCTTATCAATAACAAGTTTTTCAAATTAATTGAATAACCTGCCAGTGAGGTGATTGACCATCCACTAAATCCGCTACGCCAAAGATAAGGCTGAAAAACTGGAATTAGATTAACATCAAAATTTGAGTTCTGTCAAGAATAATTCGGCGACCAACGGTTTGCAAAACCAGAATGGCCTTGTTATAATTGGAACCTGTTCAAACGTAAATTAACTACTAGTAAGATAATCCCTAAATCTCACGTAGGAAAGCAGGCTCGAAACTTTGTTAACTACTTTAAATATTATTCAAATTGTCTTATCCATCTTCTTAATCGTTCTGATTCTACTCCAAACCAAGGGAAGCAGCTTTAGCGGCGCAATGGGTGGCGATTCCAATTCAATCTTCCGCACCCGACGCGGTTTTGAGAAACGACTCTTCCAATTCACCATTTTCTTTGCCGTCGTCTTTGTCTTGGTCTGCCTCGCGGCCAGTTTCGTTAAGCCGGGAGCATAAGGTTCGGCTTTGGTCAATCGTCTAAGGCTTCAGGTACTTGTGGCTAGTGTCGGCTTTTTTGCCATTGCTATAGCATTGGCCTATTTTTTGTTGGTGGTATCGCGTAGTAGTACCCCAGTAGCAGGGGGAACCTATGTCGAAGGAGTAGTGCTAGATACCGCCTCACCGCTGGTGATTAACCCCATCTTATCTGCTAACTCTCTCAGCGATGATGTCGCCTCTCTCGTCTTTAGTGGCTTAACTCGCTCTAACGAAAAAGGTGAAATTGTCCCCGACCTCGCCGATGTTTGGGGGCCACTTGATGAGGGCAAAAGCTGGGAGTTTCATATTCGCACCACTGCTCGCTGGCACGATGGTCAACCCGTCACTAGCCGCGATCTACTTTTTACCCTTGACTTGATTAGAAGTGATGAATTTCCAGGCCCGGCTGAGCTAAAAGCCGCTTGGAAAAATATCGAAGTAGACCGCCTAGGCGATTACCGGGTACGCTTCCGGTTAAAAGAGGTCTGGACTCCTTTTCTCAATTACACCACTTTTGGCCTTTTACCCGAACACCTACTAAAAGATAAAATTACCGCCAAAGACCTAGGCCGCGCCGATTTTAACCTTGACCCTATCGGAAGTGGACCGTATCGCCTAGCCCCAAGTGGTATCGCCAACGATGGAGTAACACTACTCGCCAACCCACTTTACTACGGGCAAAAACCCTATCTTGATAAGGTCTGGTTCCGCTATTTTCCTAGTTCAAAGGCCGCCCTAACAGCACTGCGTACCAATCAGATTGATGGCATCTCCTACGTTCCCCCGGATGAGTTAAAATTGCTAGAGGGAGACAAAAATAGCCAACAATATAGCGCACCCCTCGCACCAAATACCTTCCTCTTTTTTAATTTGCAAAAGACTGAGCTTTTCGGGCAAAAAGAAGTCCGGCAGGCGATTGCCTACAGTATTGATAAGCAGGCATTGATAGACCGGAATTTTGCCGGACGAGCCACCGCCAGCGAATCGCCGATTCCTTCTTACCTCTGGGCTTATAAGTCCGACATTAAGAAGTTTGATTTTCAACCAGCCCTAGCCCGCAAAATGTTGGATGATGCTGGATGGAAGGTTAACGCCGAAGGAGTGCGCCAAAAAGAGGGTAGTCCACTGGTGATAAGTATCCTAACGGCCAATACTACCGATCAACAAGCGATAGCCTTTGACCTCGCCGAATACTTAAAAGGTGTCGGAATTGCTGCTCCGGTTCGGGTAGCCCCTAGCCCACGTGATCTCGCTAATGATATTACCTCGCGCCACTTTGATATGCTGCTTATTGCGGCGCAGGGCGCAATCAATGACCCGGATGTCTATCCCTATTGGCATAGCTCCGAAACTGGCCCACAAGGGTTTAATTTTAGTGGCTGGAGCAACGACCAAGCCGATCAACTACTTGAAAAGGCTCGCCGCAACCTAAACCAAGGTGAACGACAACTGCTTTACAACCAATGGCAGGATTTATGGGTCAATGATCTACCCAGCATCCCACTCTACTATCGCACCTACACCTACGCCATCAGCAACCGCGTCGGTAGGCTTGCCCCCCTTCAGCTAAAGCTTATGTATAGCCCCAGCGACCGACTCAAAGACATACCCCTGCGCTACGTCCTAACCAGCACCAAGTTTGGCTCTTAATCATATCAAATCGGGATTAGAAATCCCTCCTACACATTTATAGCTGGAGGAGCGGAAAACAAAGGAAAAAGGGGCGGCGCGTCAACATAAAAGCGCGGCCTAAATCAACTTGGCAAGGATAACGCTCATAGCGATTGCCAATCCGAGCAGATACTCTCTTTTCCGAAACAAAACGGGCAAACTGGGGAGCATCCCAACCGCGTAAATCGGGTGGCTCTACCCCATGGCGGAGGCAATAAGCACGAAAGCGGCGCTGATAGCAAAGGATCCGACTTGGCTCCGGCAAATAATCCCCAAATTGAAAACCTAGGTTAGGCCAAACAAAACGACCATCATATAGGGCAAAAAGGGTAATCGCCCGAACACCCAATACGCGACCTAATGCTAAGACATTTTCAAACATCGCCCGGCCCAAACCCCGCCCGCGTAACTCTGGCTCCCAGAGATGGGCTTGCTCCAGTTCCAAGTAAAACTCATCAGGATCACTACCGGGGCGACGATAGAGTGAAACCATCAACTGACCAACCTGCTCACCCTCTAGGAAGAGACGACTATCAAATTCTAGGCGGGAACCACCACCGGGTCCTTCGACCCGTAAGCCAACTTCTGCGTCTTCTTTTATTAAATAGGTTTTAATTTGACCAAGATGGATAGCGGAGGGGAAAGGATGGAGATAGTGCCAACATAGTTCCTCAAATTCGCCTAGCCCGGTCGGGCTAGTGAGCAGTTCGGCCACCAGTGGTTTCCTCAGAGGGGGAATAGGAGCTAAGAGCGAAAGCTCCGCGACACTTGTTTCAATTGACACCATTCCTAAGTAGACCAAATCCTTTCCTGATAATATCAGAGGCCAGTTTAATAGATTTCAAATTTGTTGGGTATTTGTAAGGCTCAAGCAACTATTCTAACAAATTGTAGAACTTGGTGCGTTAATTTCAGGTAGAGAATAGAGATAATTAAAGTTTAGACCAATCCGTTTAACGCCACCAACGTCTTCAATAGGTGAGAAAGAGTAGCCTCTGGCTCAACACATAGACCGGAGTGAACCGGAGAGAGTTGGATGATGGTGCTACGCGGAGCCACCAACCAGTGAAAACGTTCGGCTTGGGACAATTGCCCAATAGGGCCAGCCTTCGGCCCACCACTACAAATTAGCGGAATAAGCTCCAGATGGTTCTGGATCAAAGTAAGGTCAAGATCAGGAGCCAGAGCCAACAAACGGGCTTGGTCTAGCCTGATACAAGCACCTAAAAAGCGGCGGGTACGGCAAAAGAGAATCACCCCCACATTGATAAACTCCTCCCGCTCCACACGTGGCACTACTCTTACAACAGCATAATCAAACGAGTTGAGCGCGGGCATGAATGGCCTCCTCCACAAAGAGAGGTGCTGCCGCCAAACGATTAGACAAGTAGGCAAGATAGGCGGCGCGTTGCTCGTCCGGGCTGGCAAAACCGGGAACGTCTCCAAGCCATTCCGCCGGGATTAAATTGACGATCCCCTCCAGTATGGCTGGAGTCAGGCGCGGGCTTAATTCAGCGTTAGTCTCCATCAGCAGACTAGCAAACGGAAGTAAGACATGTTGCTTAATGGGGCTAAAGGGACTCTGGCTACGAGCCAAGTAATCTCTCCACGTATGGTGAAAGTAGAGTGCCGCCCCATGATCTATCAACCAGAGCCGCCGATGCCAAAGCAGCATATTGGTGTTGCGTGGTGTACGGTCAACATTGGTGACATAGGCATCGAACCAAACGATAGCCGAGGCTAAAGCCGGATCAGGCTCCGGCTTTGCCAGTGGGTCAAAAGCCAAAGCCCCCGAAAGATAGTCTAGGGCCAGATTCAACCCGGCACTAGCCTGAATCAAAGCCTGAATCTCAGCATGAGGTTCGCTGCGACCCAGCACCGGATCAAGTTCCATAAAGACCAGTTCTGGCACTAATAATCCCAATGCCCGACCAATCTCCCCCGCCACCAGTTCGGCAATCAAAGATTTCGGCCCTTGGGCGGCCCCCCGAAATTTAAGCACATAGAGGCCAAAATCGTCTGCCTCGACAATGGCAGGTACCGAGCCTCCCTCGCGAAGGGGCGTAAGGTAGCGTGTAGCATTAATCGTTCTCAACATTTAAGATTCCTGACTTTAAAAGTTACCTCCGAGAAGCCAATAGTTAAAAGGCCATAATGTATTTGGTTTTCTTGGGCCTATGTATTATAATTGAACTGTGGAACTATTGCGAACAAATAACTAAGGTTTGGGCTTAAATATAAATTAAGTTCTAAGGAGCTGCTTCTAGTGTCAGATAATCAGGATAAGAGCCGTCGGGAAGATGGGACGGCTGATCGGTTTTTGGAGACGAATGGTGGAGCTAACCCGACATCCGTTGATTTACCCTCCGTTGAAGCGCGTTCCCCCTACTTACCTGACGACCAACTTCCAAATAATAATCCTGCTTTGAATCCAGACGAAGGTGAGGTTCAAACCGGTATAGTAACGGCAGCGGCAGATGCGGCGGAACTAGAGCCTCTCAAAGATGCGGTCTCTGTAGAGAACAATACCACTGACGAAACCGAACAGACCCGGCGGCGCAAATCCTTCTGGCGGGAAGTGCTAGAAACCGTCATTCTGACCATCCTAATTTTTTTCATGGTCAAGTCGCTAGTGCAGAATTTCCGAATCCAAGGGTCAAGTATGGAGCCGAACTTCCATACCAATCAACTGCTGCTAGTCAACAAAGCGGCCTATTTTCACTTCGACCTTAACGCTTGGCTACGAGTTATTCCAGGGGTCAAAGCCGACGGAACCAACCTAGTCTGGTTTTTTGGTGGTCCACACCGGGGCGATGTGGTAGTACTGGAGCCACCGGATGTACCCACCGAGGATTATATAAAACGGGTAATCGCCCTACCCGGCGAGAAGGTAGAAGTACGCGACGGAATTGTCTATATAAATGATATTCCTTTGAAAGAGAACTATATCAAAGAGAAGCCCTATAGCACTTATGGGCCTACCGTTGTGCCACCTAATAACCTCTTTGTGATGGGCGATAATCGCAATGCCAGCCGTGACTCGCGGGTTTTCGGTTTCCTGCCTGTGGATAAGGTAGTGGGTAAGTCTATGTTCATCTACTGGCCCTTTGGATCACAGTGGGGTCTAGTACCTGAGAGTAAATATGAGTAAACTTTGAAATTCGCAAAAACTTTTGCACTTGTAGGAAAAGTGGTATACTGTGATTACTGAGGTAAAGGTAGAAATTACGAGCCAGATAACCGGGAGGCGCACGGTTTAGTTGCTCAAGCTGTTTCATTTTTTGGCAAATATGCAATTTCAGCCAATTTGTCATAACCCTAGCTCTTTGCAGCCAGGATGTACTAAAGGGATTCCTCGGTTCGAGTTTGTTCAGGAGAACCAAAAAAATGATAGAAGCGAAAATTCATAGTATCAGAATGAGTCTCGTGACTCAGCATAGGGTTGTAATTTTAAAAGAGGTCAGTGCCGAACGCTACTTGCCAATTTGGATCGGTGCCTACGAAGCAGATGCCATTGCGGTGGAACTTCAGGATGTGTCGGTGGCACGTCCTTTGACCCACGACCTGCTGCGTTCCATTATTGGTGAACTAGGGGCAACAGTCACCCGCATCCTAGTTAATGATTTACATGATGATACATTCTATGCCAGAATTGTAATGGATGTAAATGGTCGTCACGTCGAGGTGGACAGTCGCCCCAGCGATGCCATTGCACTAGCAGTACGGGTTAAATCCTCCATCTTTGTGGATGAAGCGGTGATGGATAAAGCGGGAGTACTCTTAGACGCGGATGGCAATAGTAAACCCACCACTACCGGAACTACCACCAGTGGGTCTACGGGCGAGCGTACTAAAGTAGATGATGAAAAACTGGCCGTCTTCCGCGATTTTATCAATAGCCTTGATATTGATGACCTAGGCAAACCCAAAGATGACTAATCTTTAGAATTTTTGCTATTCTTCCAGAAGCGGCTAAAGGCCGCTATTTTTATTAGGATAGAAAATGCAAATCAAAGCTTTTTAGTATCATCTCAAAATTTCGGGGTAGGGGTGTATTGCATACGCCCAAAGCGAGGCCAACCTGCGGCGGGTTTATTCAATAAACCCCTACTTATTGAGAAGATACGCTTTTTATTAGGATAAAAAATGCAAATCAAAGTAATTGGGGTAGGAGATGCCTTTAGCGAGCAATATAACTCAAGCTCCTTTGTGATAAAGGCAGGTGAGTTCCGGTTAATGGTAGATTGCTGCGAACGCCTTCGTAAGGCTCTGCGAGAAGCCCGTGAGCGCGGTGGGAACGAGATTCTAGGCCAAATTGACTCCATCCTCTTAACCCACCTACATGGCGACCATGTAGGTGGACTAGAAGCCTATGCCTTTTATAAATTCTTTGTAGACCGACGTAAACCACACCTCTATGCCGCCACACCCGTACTCTCCGAACTCTGGGAGGGACGCTTGAAAGCACCAATGCGCCAACTTTATAATGCCGATTTTAGTCAATTAAATTTGATGACGTTAGAAGATTATTTTGAAATACACCCGCTAGAACCAGACCGACAAGAGCAAGTCGGACCACTCCAAGTTGAAATCTTCCCCGCGCGCCACCATATTCCGACTTTTGCGGCTCGCTTCAGTTATGCCGGGCGCAAACTGGCCTATAGTGCCGATACTACTTTCGATCCAGCACTGCTAGACTTTTTGGCCCCTGCCGACTTGATAATTCATGAAGTTGGGCCGGGAGTACATACGCCCTATGAAAAGCTGATTTCATTACCCCCAACTTTAACCCAAAAGATGCGCCTAATTCATTATGGTGATGATTTTGATAAAACCACCTCCCGTATAAAACCATTGGAGGAAGGGGAACTACTTGAAGTTTAAAATTTAACACAGAGGCGGATACCTAACCTAAAGGGAGCATCCGTCTCTGAAAAGCAGCGTGTGGATAAAATCCGGGAGGGGGGAGGCATCCGATGAGCAGGACGGAACAGCGTCTACCCCTCCAGTAAAAAAGGTAATATTCTAGCGCCGAGCCTTCCAGAAAGCCAGCCGTTGCCACAGGCTCGTTTTGGTACCCGCCGTTGCTAGGGCAGGCTGAAGTTGGGTAGTCCGAGGAACTGGAGCAGAAGGACGTTCAGACGAGGCTTTAGCCGAGGAGGAAGTATGCTCTATAGGAGCGCGACCCCGATCAAAATCGCCCCGCACAATCACCTTATACTGAAATTGCTTGGTATCCTCAACCAGCCGGAAAGGTAGTTCACCCCAAGCTTGGCTTCCTTTTTCCATAAAATGAGCTTTGCCACTCTGGAGAACATCTTCAACGTAGTAGCGGTTCTGCCTTTCGCTGGAGGCAAAGATCAAACTAACCGACAAGTGATGATTCGAGAGTTCTTGCAACATTCCCAAAAGACCCACTTCGGTATCGGAGGGCATCATAATATCCGAAATGATTATAAGGTGATCTAATCCCGATAGTCTCAGGATGGGCAAAGCATTACGAGGACAATTGGCCGTATAAATTATTAGAGGAGTACCACCTGACTCGCTAGAAACAGAATCAACTTCAACCAGACCCAAAGGGCCAGATTGAATAATTTGGTAAGGTCTTCGGCTGACGTTACAAGCTTTAATGATATTTGTAACAAGCATCGAACAAATCTGAGTACTGTCGTCAACTATTAGAAGACGATCAGCCACAAAAGAGGCTAAGGCAACCGAAGGTGCATTCCGGGTGGATGGCACAGTATTGGACGATAACGGTTGATTTATAGGTGAGCTGGGCATATATTCGATCCCCATCTTCTTAACTTTTTACTGGATTGTAACCTTAACCGAGTTAAGGCTTTTTTACCTGCTGCGTTCATAATAGCTTATTTTAGGCTAAATTTCAAGGTCATAAGGACTATTGGACTATTGGAGTCTTAGCAGATTAGACTTAGCCAAAGTAATATTAAGTTCAAGTAGATTTAACCAAGTAATCAGGGCAATTAGCAGATTAGCTCTTTGACTTGACGAACCGATAGCCCTGCGTTAAACTGTTTGGTAATAGCAACCGTAACGTCGGTTTGCCTCAATAACTATTTATGAGTGTTAGTGAGCTAAAGAATCAAAAAACGCTAACCAAAAGCTGTTGGAATTTTTATTAGGATATAAATATTTGATGGAGACAAAGCAAGAGACAAAGTCATTGCCTCGCAATCGAAAATGCGGAAACTGCCGCTATTTCGAGCCCGCTCCGTTATGGCGTAAAGGATGGTGCCGTAATCCCCGGTTGTATGACCGGAGGGCTAATCACCTAGTAGATGCCTCAAGCATAGATTGCGAACAGGTTTTTCGCGCTCGGATTTATTGGGAACCAGTACCCACACCGGAGCCAATCGAAGCGGAAGCAAAGTTAATCGGTGGCTATCAAGATAACCGCTCAGGTGAAAACTTTACCGAGCCACTTTCAGCCGATGGCGGAGGACGAAACTATAGCCGGAATGATGGGGTATTAAGACCCTCCATCAACCGTCCAGTAAGTAATCGGCGGGAAAAGGCCGCAGCTACTCCTAATATTGTGGCTAAATCCAGTGAGATCCGCAAATGGCTAATGGAAAATATTCCTTACTATGAACGGATAGATGCTCCAATGGGGCGTATCAACTTCAAAATGTGGTTACCTTGGCTAATAGTACTTATCTTAGTAATCTTTGTTTTGTTTAATGTTACGGGCGGTAAAAATAAGAATAACACCGACGTAACACCAGTAGCCAATGTTACCGCTTCTGGCGTTAGTCCTTCTGGCAGTCTTCCCCCTGCCATCACCAAAGCTAGTACCGATCCGGTCACTACGGCGGCAAACGGATCACCAAAGGCGACCGCAACCCTGAGTACAGCACTACCTACCGCTACTACGTCTCCACCAACACCCACCAAACAGGCTAAAACTCTAGCAAAGGTTATAGGAACGCAGACCAAAGGGGTTAGGATGCGTAAAGACCCTCATGTTAGTGCCGCAAACGAGCCAAGTAATGTGGTGGTTACTGTACCTGAAGGACAAGAGGTAGAGATTACAGGACCTTTCAAAACTGCCGAGGGCATTAACTGGTGGCCGGTTACTTACAAAAACCAAGCTGGTTGGATCGCTCAAGAATATCTCCAAAAAAAGGAATAACCTACCAGTAAATTTGAGATAGGTTGCTCCGTCGGGCGACAGAGAAAATATAAATCGAAGTTTAAGACCTCGTTAACGCGAGGTCTTATTTTTAGAAGGGCAAGAGATATGCCAGAACAAAACCAAATCAAAAGAGCCCTAATCTGCTATACTCAGACCATTTTTGATAAGCTTACCCCAACCCCTGAACCAAAAGAGGAAACAGAGGAGGATGCCTTAGCACTCCAAATAGTAAGAGTAGCAGATAACCTGACTACTGCCCTTAAAATCGCGGGAGTAACTGCCGAGCAGGTCAAAGTACCACAGCGCAGTTCTGCCCCTCGCGATGTAGCAAAGGCCGCTTTTGGCTGGCGCTTGCTAGACCTAAGCGAGAGCAATGGAGTTAAGATTGAGATGGTGATTTGTCTGGATTTTCCGGCTTGGTCACTCAATCATCCCAACAAGGTCTGCTGGCTGCTAAGCCGACCCAATTTTGTAGGACGAAAGCAACCCAACGGATCACCTCCTCCCAATTCATCGCCAAGCTTAAACGGTCACACACCATCTTCTATCGCCCAAACGGTTGCTTCACTATTACAGGCCGAACGACGTGGTCTGGCGGAAGCCAAGCGAGTAGTGGCCGGGGACAGAGAAATAGCTCAAGAATTGGCCCGGAGTGGACTACAAACCGAATTTAACCCCTTCCCGGTTGATCTCTCGATTGACCCGGCAGGCCCAGAATGGCAAATAGCCGTCAAACGACTGGTATCCGCACATGGGAATAAATAAAGGTCGCTCTCCTCAGATTTATGCTAATTTACCCCGACTTTACCTGATCTTGCAAATAGTGGGAGGGGTACTACTAATAGCAGGCTTCGCGGGACCTTGGATTTATGGTCCTTTGGGTAAAAGTAGCGATTTCGGCTGGCAGCCAGTGTGGGGATTGCTACTACACTTCCTTCCCTCTAACCTTTTTGTGGTAGCCGCTATCATGAGTTGCTTCAATTACCTTGAGTTAATTTACCGCCGAGGCCAACCAGTCTTAATCGGGCTACTGAAATGGATTGGCGGTTTTTTCCTGCTACTAGTACTACCGCTAAGCTGGTTTATCCTAGATCAAACCGAGCGCGGAACTATGGCCTTACACACAGACGGTACACTTGGCTGGGGCGTTTGGGTGACACTGTTGGGCCTAATCATCCAAGTAGCCGCCCTGCGAATCCGAATTTATTATGAACTACAACGTAAAACCCATTTCCTGTAGGAGGGATTTCCAATCCCGATTTGACGTAGGAGGGATTTCCTCGATAGTTGTGTTTTGTATTAAGGTTGGTTATGATAAAGGAAAGAAGGAGAAAAAGCCAAAAGTGAGGAACCGAGGAGAATAAAGCGAATGCAAATGCCGTTGGTTAGCGTGGCCCTAATAGTGGAAGAGTATGCCCCATTGTTTCAAGATTGCTTTGAAAATATCTGTCAGTACCGTCATTAGATAAGCTTGGAGGTGGTTAAGATGAGTCCTCAAGAATATAAGAAAATGCTCCAAAAATTTGTTAACGGAGTGCTATCGGTTGAAGGATTTGAGACACTTTATCTTACTACATTTAAGTCAGATATGGGTGGTATGTATCATCCTTTGTATGAGATATTGGAAGCAGTTTTTGAAGCTGTAGATGCTTATTGGTACGAATGCAAACTAGGAGAAGAAACGGCTTTCGTAATTTCAGAAGAACGCCTTCGTCAAGAAGTTAAAATGGCGTTGAATAGCCTAAATGACTATATTTATGATAATTTTAAGAAATAAATCGTATGTTTTCTCAATATTTAATACTGTTAGCGAACTTAAAGGAGTGGTTTTAGAATTAGCTCGTACCACTTCATTATTAGAGCGCACCAATCG
>JACAUC010000424.1 GCA_013390945.1 Candidatus Chloroheliaceae bacterium | reverse complement strand
AGTACCATCCTAAAGACCAGTCTGCGTGTAAAGCCGGTATGAACCTTGCCTTAGGGGTGTAAAATGGTGTCGAGCGTTTGAATCCGATTTGGTTAGAGAAACTGTAAATCTTCGACCATGAAAATTTTCTAAGGAATATCATGCCTCGTTTTCTCAAGGTCTTTTCTCTTTCGGCTGGCCGTTTCGCTTAGAGCGAACCGCAGAATGGGCTGAACTCGCAACCGAACGGTCAGCCAAAGTGAGTTAAATTTTTTTCGGAGAGCCTCCCAAGTTTGCCAGATAACAAATCCGATACCTAACAATCCAGCAAATACCGTTAACCAAAATGGTTTCAGGAATCGGGCCCAACTAGGTGTACGGGTGAGGTTAAGTGCTGCATCCGGGGCTAATAATGCGGCAGCAGGCTTTGGATTTCGGCTGGCCGTGTTGGTTGATTTGAAAATGCCTAGTTCTTGTTGTGGACCGTTCTGCCAAGGAAGCTTTCCGGCAACGCTAGTTGGAACATAACTAAAATCATACAAGGTCCAAGCCAAATAACCGGAACTCTCTTGGGAGCGAAGAGTATTCAATATGTCAGCGTAGTATTCCGCCTGTTCTGGTTCGCTGTGACCATTGGGAAAGAAAAAGCTATTCCAAGTGGGTAAGCCAAATTCGGTCATAACCAGTGGTTTTTGGGGAGCTAGAGCCTTCAATGCAACATATTGATTACTTAATTGGGATGCTGGTGCAAAATAGTGAAACGAAATAAAATCTAGTTGGGTCAACTGATTCCTGTCAGAAGCTATAGCTGCTTGTAGGGAAGACCAACCAATGGTAAGTAGGTGATGTTGGTCGTAGCGGCGGGCCATTCCTATCACGTGGTCTAACCACGCCTCTACCACGCCGCTACCCCAGACTGGGTAATCTAGGTCCGGCTCATTCTTCAAATCCCAAGCTAAAAGGGTAGGGTTATCTTGAAAATGGGTAAGCAAATCTTCCAATTGGCGATCAGCATTGGGCCAGAGCAAGAGGCTATAATCGGTACGGAAATCAAAGAGGGTAGCAATTACCTTTAACTGGTGTTTGGCTGCGCGGGTCAATAAATCCTCTAGTTTAGCGGTCATTTTTTTATCAAGGTGCGCTCCTCCAAATTGCTCAAACGGAATAAAGATCCGAATGGTATTGAGCTTTAGGGATTGAATCAGAGCAAAATCTTGGTCGGTTACATCTGGGTTATAATTCGGCCAGAATTTGTCCCAAGGAGTAGCCTGCGGATAGTAGTTAATACCTGCTACCCGGTAAGAGTTCCCACCTAGAGTAAGGTTGGAGGCTGCGTTACGTCCTACAAATCCCGCCGGGGTTTGTAACTCAAACGGAGCGGCCAGCCGACCGTCCAGCCGAGCGGAGTCGTTAGCGTTTGATGTAGTACGTAACCAGTGCCGAATATGCCAATTCCCATCTTCCAGAAACATGACTACATCGTAGGAAGTGTTAGTTTCTCCTGTCATAACGATTGCCCCGGTCTGATCCCGAATAATCTGGCTTACTAGGGCTTCTTGGTCGGTGAAAGAGATGATGGAACCATCGGCGGAATATAAATGCAGTTGAAGGCGATGTAAAGTATCTACCTGCTCTACTTGCCAGCCTTTAGCCGCAACCTCACTAATCGAGTTACTTATTGCTTCCAAGGCCGGGCCACTAAAGTAAGTTTTCAGGCCATAAGGTTTCTTTTTTTGATAAGAGATATTCCATTGTAGCCAAGCCCGCAAATAGGCTGACTCGACTTGAGTGCGGGTAAAAGGTTCGATTTTGCGGGCCGTATCGGCATCATCTGGCAACCAGCTAACACTGACGTGTAAATCAGGTGGAATATTTGGCACAATATTGAGTGCTGAAGCCGGGTCTGCACCTTGTTGGAAATAAACCAGCAAACTACCTAACCCACTCAGCAGCAACCACATCGTCGTCGCAACTAAGATCGCCAGCACTCCCCAAATGAATTGTTTGATCAGAATTTTAGACATATTTTTATTAAATGGTCAAGGCAAATTTACCGTCGCTGAACCGTGACCTGCACCTGCTTGGACTTCCAACTTATAACTACCGGGTAGTAAAATAGCCAACCTCACTTCTACGCTGGCCCGCCCATTTAGACTAGTTGCCGTAAACAACAGTGGCTGACCACTGGCATTGCTTAGGCGGAATAAAACGGGAGTACCATCCGGTACAAACTGACCTAACGAGCCAAGTAAAGGCCCAGCTTCCAACACTAAAGTGCGCGTGGTTTGGTTTTTTTGGACGGTGATTGGTAAGAGGTCAGAGGCTGCCGATTCCTTGGTAAAAGCAATCTGACGCAGTTCGCTTTCTACCCCGTAGACTACCCCATATACCTCGATAATACCGGGCTGATGGGGAGCCTGTAAAGGAATTTCGGCGACTCCTCCCAAGATATTGGCTGGAATGGAGCGACGTATCGGCTCTCCTTGGCCACTAGAAACTTCCTTTACCTCAAAAGTAATAAGAGTACCGTCTGGTAATATATTCCCAAATTTATCATGTATAACGCTAGTACGCAGCGTCATAAGTTGGTGACCATCGGCGGGCAGGCTTTCCGGTTCGGCTGCTAGGGTGAAAGGTACAGGCCAGCCTGCCACCTCTAATAAAACGGCTTCCGGTCCGTGCGTTTCGCCAGACATAGCCGAGATAGTGGTACGTCCCGCCTTTGTGCTGCTATAAAGTTTTTCCCAACCCAGCAAATGTTTCACCTCCAATTGCTTGTCTTCCAAGCGACCGTCTGGATGCAACGCCTTCAACTGTAGGGGCGTACCCTCTGTTACCGGGTTGCCAAAGCGGTCAAAGGGTACCACTACTACCATACTCCAGTGTGCGGCATCGGCGATAATGGCACGACCTCCTACCAGTGGTATCACGGGTTCTACTGGAGTGCTTGCCTCAAGCTTTAAGGTAGTTTCACCCCTAGCTTGGCCTGAAGTAGCGGTGAGGGTAACGAGACCAGCTTGCTTAGTATCTTCGGCAGGTAGGGTAAATTCTACCTGCTTCGGCTGGCCGTTCGGCTGGCCGTTCGGCTGGCCG
>JACAUC010000423.1 GCA_013390945.1 Candidatus Chloroheliaceae bacterium | reverse complement strand
CCCGGCTTCTGTAGGATACTGCTCCGCCAGTTGATCTTCCCTCACCCGGCTTCTGGTGGGATACTGCTCCGCCAGTTGATCTTACCTCAAATACCCCCAAAAAAATTTTGCGGCGCTGCTGCGCCGATTTTGGGGGATACCCCCAAACCCCAATTTAGAGAACAGAGGCGCCAGAGATCAGAGTACAGAGAATTCAGAGATCAGAGGCGCGAATAGGGGGAAACACCACCACCCGGAAGCCGAAGCGGGAGTTGCCGTTGCTCGGGAGGTTGCCGTTGCGGGCAGCGGAGGCGGCACCGAAGGCATCGTCGTAGAACGCACCGCCGCGCAGCACCCGACTATTTGTGCTATTAAAGTTTATTAATGCTTTGGGATTATCATATTCATTCAAGCACCACTCCCAAACATTCCCACTCAGCTCCAAGACTCCAAAGGGGGATGCTCCCTCCGGGAAACAGCCTACCGCACTGGTCATACCAATACCTGATTCATAGGTATTACCCTTAGTCACATCAAACGCATCTCCATAGGGATATGTCCGCTCATCCGTACCCCGCGCCGCATACTCCCACTCCTCTTCCATAGGCAACCGGATTTCCGCCCCCTTCACCAATAAACCAGCCTCACGGTATTTAGCATCCAACCAACGGGTAAAAGCTACCGCTTGAAACCACGAGATGGTATCACGTGGATGGTTGGCATATTTAAACTCTTGCTCATAACTCGGTTGCCGCTGGTATTTTTCAGGAAAATCCTTCCACCATATGCTGGTATTGTATTCGCCCGAATCTATAAAGGTTTGGTATTGTCGGTAAGTAATCGGATATTTCGCCATCCTGAAACTATAGCCCAAAGCCACTTCCCGACGTGGATTATTACTCCAAGTGCTAGAACCCATCACAAATTTGCCGTTGGGAGGCACCGGAATGTCGCACCATTCGATTTGAGGCAGTTCTAAGTCACGTCCACCTACACGCTGCTTCCATGTGCCAACCCCAGGGCGCGGGTCACCCAGTAGACTCAAGGCTCGCCCGTAAATAGCCCGTTCCGACGGTGGAAAGGCTTGAGGAGCTTTCAGCAAAGAGACCAACTTCTCTCTCGCAAACGGACGAATGGGTGGCTCGATAGCGGCAATAATCTGCTCCTGCTCCTCATTCTTTTCAGCCTTTTTAAGCTGGTCTAAGAGTTGGGCAATCTGCGCCACATACCTTTCAGCATCTTCCAGTATAGCGCGGAAGCGGCGGGCGATTTCGGTGGCGGTGCGGGGCCGTTCGGCGGGTCTTTTGGCGAGGAGCTGAGCCAACAATTCGTCCAGCCTTGGCGGGTAGGAGCGGCCGGGGTTACGCTCGGCTAATTTTGGTGGTGGTACTTCTTTGTGTTGGTGGGCGAGCGCATTTTGGTTGCCCTTAAACGGTAACTCTCCCGCCAACATATAGTAGAGTATCACCCCTAGGGCGTAAATATCGGACGCTTTTCCGGCAAAACCCTCCCACTGTTCGGGAGCCATATAAAGAGGGGTACCACTGAGCGGCATTTCGCGCAACATTTTACTGCCACTCTGAGAGTTACTAAAAGCCGCCGCCAACCCAAAATCGGCCAGCAACGGGTGACCACGCCGATTTAAGAGGATATTGGCAGGCTTAATATCGCGGTGAATCAACCCTTGAGAGTGGGCTTCATCCAAAGCCGAGGCCAGTTGGTCAAGATAAGCGGCTATTTCAGCAGGGGGTAGAGGTGAACCAGCGGCAAGCTTATCGGCCAACGTCCCACCCTCGGCCAATTCGGTCACAATATAGGCCAAGTTGGGGCTAAGGTCAAAGTCAATCACCCTCAAAATATTGGGATGGTTGAAGCGAGCCATCAGGCTGGCTTCCTGCTCCAGTTCTTCGCGCACCTGTCGCTCGGCTAGGAATTGGCGGAGCAAGAGTTTGATGGCAACCACGCGCGGCGGCTTGAACTTGGTATCCTGCGCCTCAAAAACCTCACCAAAAGCTCCACTGCCCAGCACCCGCACCAACCGATAGCGTTCGGCTATTAACTGACCGGGCGTAGCCAAACCACCGGAAACGGGAGAACCACTATAGCTAGAAAGAGGTGATTCTAGTCTTAGGCGGGAGGCGTGGTTGGCTAAAACCTGCCTCAAAGCCGGGTAGTGGTCTAGGCCCGAATAGTCGAGGGCATAGTGGTCGGCCAAGCGTTCGGGTAGTTCGGTCTCATCCAGCAGCAAGCTAATCGTGGTCAGGTTGCCGGTGGTCTGTTTTTCGGCCAGATTCAGTAGACCCGTGACCGTCTGGTTCAAGTCGCCAGAGGGGACAAGGGCGGCGCGAGAGACGAGTACCAACAGAATATCGCTGGCACGAAGCGCCCTAGGTTGTTCGACGCTGCGCTGCTGACCGGGTTCAATATCCCACCAGCTATGCACCCCATCCTTCCTAAGCTTCTCATGAAGTTCCTCTGCTAGGGTGCGATTAGCCCTAACCCAGCAGATAAAGACTCGCAGGTGACGGGTCTTCTGAACCCGGCTTGATTGGTCGGTATGGGGTGATTCTGGCTCTTTCAACATTTGTTGGCGTAAATCGGCCAGCTTTTGTTGTTCCGCTTGGCCCTGCTGCAAGATTTCAGGGCTAACCGGGCTATTGTCTGGTTGCTTTTCGAGGCTCTCCAATTCGAGATAATAGCCATTTAACTGCCGATCAATCTCAGCCTTTTGCTGCTCTTGCCGACGACGTTCTAATACATCACTCTCAATAAGGCGGCGAGCGTCAATCGCGCCTTTGAGATCCATGGCCTCTTTAGCCAATTCTAGTAGTTGTTGCTTGCGTTGTGCGGCAACTGCAGTTGGTATAACCATTCTTCAAGACTCTCGGAAGTGTACATACTTTTAATAAAATTGCTAGGCAACCTTATTATAGGATAAATTCTACTGAATTGCTATAGGCAAAATCTAGGAAGGTAACACATTTCCAATTAGGAAAGTAACACAGATGAACACAGAGAACCACAGATGAACACAGATAATTCTTTAGCATAGAATACCATAAGGCTGTTGCAAAGTCGGAGAGCTATCCAATCTGGCAAGAGTAGTGGTAGGGGAAAATCAACTGGCGGAGCAGCATCCTACAATCTTGGCCTAAGAGAAACCAGTTT
>JACAUC010000422.1 GCA_013390945.1 Candidatus Chloroheliaceae bacterium | reverse complement strand
AATTGAATATGATCGGGAATGGAATTCCCTCCTACAGAGAAGCGTAACCTATAGGAGGAAATCCTATTCCCGATGCTATTCCTGATAAGGATCCTTACTTTTCGTTCTGCCAACTATCCACCATTTTAGCGACTTGCTGAATGTAGGTGGTAGGGCTATTGTGGTCGGCACTAGGAGCATAAACTGGAATAATCTGCTCCAACGTTTTTAAACCCCATTTTCCGATATAAAGCTCCTTGATTAATTTGTACCAATCTTCCATTCCGGCCTCCCAACTTGCATAGCGGCGAAAGGAGCCATTACCTACTGTTTCAAGGCAGATATAACCAGGTGTACAGCGAATATTGCCGATAGAACGGGTGATACTAGCTACCCCTTGAGTTCCAGCACTGCTTTCGTGGATAAAGAAGGCCAAAGCATAAGCCGGATCAATTCCATAACGTACCCCTAGATCGTACATACTCTGTCCGCTACCCACCGCTGGAGAGTTATAGCGCTGAAGTATCGCGTTGATCTTGGCTGGTTCAATGGTTGGGACGTGCAACAAAGTAGAGTTACCCGAAATAGGTGGGACTGATTGGGACAAAACCGGGGCAATTGTAGTGTGTTCAAACAGGTAAATTTCAAGTGCGTCGCTATTACCAGAGAGAAGAGAAGTAAATCCTCCCAGCAGTAACCAGCCGCCTACTAATAGACTCAACAGGCCAATTAGCCCCCGCTTTGTCAATAAAGCTCGCCACCCCAACCCCTGCTCTGACGAAACCTTAGTGCGGCTTGGGGGTGTCATAGTTTGGTAGGTATGATCGTAGTGATAAAGAGCTTCTGCCTGCTCTTGGCGTTCAAAATAGGGAGGGGGCAAAGAATAGACCCGCTTTACCCCTTCCTTATTTTCGGGCAACTCTGCCGCTAAATAGTAATCTTCTTCGTTCCAAAAAGCTTGGCTAGGTGCCAGTGTGCCACTCACTTATCGCCTCCATTTTTCAATTTTTCAATTTAAGCTTGGCCTTTTCTTCGCTGGTAATGGGCCTGAAAGTACCATCTTGGTTGATATAGATGATAAGTTGGTTATCTACCGACAAAAGCAGATCCACATTGTTATCGCCGTTGAGATCCTCGAAACGAATACGAACCGGAAGAAGTTCGGTATCCTTTCCAAACAAGCGCGGCCCTTGAAAAACTCGCGTTTTGCTTACATCTCCACCGGGATATTCAAGCACCGTAATCTGGCGGTTATTATTCTGGGCAATAAAATGGCTAGGAGTGCCATCCTGCTCATTATGTCCAACAAACTGGTCAAGCTGCATCGTGCGTGGTCGCCCATAGGTCAAATCATCCTGCCAAGTTTGCCAAGCGTGTAGTCCAGTTGAAATTAGCAGGTAAGCCAGCCCACTAGCAAGAATAATCCCCAAACCAAGTAGTACCAGTTTCAGACGGCTTTGTGTTAGGCTACCCGGTAGTAGACCTGTTCGGATTGGGCGACGAGGAGCCGTTTGAGGGCGCAACGTCGGGGCGGTTACAGGCGGCTGCCTTCGAGGGTCGGTTGCAGCAGGTCTATACCCGGTTGCCCTCTCCTCCCGCTCGTGTGGTGCAGCAGGTACATACCCAGTCGGCCTTCGGGAAGGCGGTGGAACCTCATCAGGATAAGGTTGACGATAAGTTGGTAAGGGAACGGGCAGAGCGTTTTGATCGAGACCCATCACCTTGATTTCAGGTGGCACATTGGCATAGGGTCGTAGGGCAGGGTTCCTTACTTTAGTCCCTTCTCTATTATAGTCATCATCATAATCATTATCACGCGCACTATTAGATTCATACATTGCCGCCGCACTCCTTCCCAGTCATATGAAGGTTTCGCTTTCAAATATTTTGAAAACCCAAGAACTTTTGTTCTATTGCGGTTATTTTAGTACGTAAGTACCACAATGTCAAATCGTTAAAAGCCCCATCCCGATATGCCTTCTGATATTCCCCCGATTTAGATTATAGTATAATCCCAATTGAAACACCGTCTAAAAACAACTGTTATGAAGTAGAAAGAGGATTTGCATGAGCGAAATGCGCCGCTTGGGGGCGAGTGGGTTAGAGGTATCTGCGCTAGGCGTGGGAGCATGGGCTTGGGGTGATAAGATGTTTTGGCAATATGGTACTACTCACGGGCGCGAGGATGTGCAGGCCGCCTATTGTGCCAGCTTAGATGCTGGTATCAATTTTTATGATACCGCCGAAATTTACGGCTATGGTGAATCGGAGCGTCTTCTGGGCGACTTGAGCCGGGAGAGTGGCCGTTCAGTCGTAATTGCCAGCAAGTTCGCGCCCCTGCCCTATCGCCTTTCGGCCCAAGCTCTTCGGCCTACCCTTGAAACCACTCTAGCCCGTTTGAAAGTGAAACAACTAGACCTCTATCAAATTCATTGGCCCTATACTCTGATTCAGGTGGAAGATTTGATGGATGCTCTCGCTGAAGTAGTTAAGGCAGGACTCGTGCGGTCGGTGGGGGTGAGCAACTACAACGCCGATGAGATGAAGCGCGCCTACAAGCGTTTGAATCGTTATGGAATACCTCTAGCCTCCAATCAAGTGCAATACAGCTTGCTAAAGCGGGGACCGGAGGCCAATGGGGTCTTAAAAGCCTGCCAGCAACTTGATGTGGCTCTGATTGCCTATATGCCCCTAGAGCAAGGCTTTCTTACAGGCAAGTATACGCGGGCTTTACCGCCGGGGCCACGTCGCTTTAGTCCCCTCTTTTGGCGGAGCAGGCAGGCTCGCTATAAACCCTTGTTGGATACGATCCATTGTATCGCCCAAGGACGCGGGAAAACCGCCTCCCAAGTAGTATTAAACTGGTTGATGTGCCGCGACGAACACATTATCCCGATACCAGGAGCCAAGAACGGACATCAGGCCCGTGAAAACGCTGGTGCGCTTGGTTGGAGTTTGAGCGAAGAAGAATTTCGCCGACTAGACAAAGCCTCGCGCCGTTGGCTCTACTAGAAAGAATTTTCTTACAGTCCACAATCTTTGTGGACTGTAAGAAAATTTATCCTTAGTCTCTACAGAAATACCGCTAGTTGAATCCGCGGGGATACTGGGGTCATCGGGATTAACGGCTGCAAAATCGGGATTAGAAATCCCTCCTACAGGGGGTCAT
>JACAUC010000421.1 GCA_013390945.1 Candidatus Chloroheliaceae bacterium | reverse complement strand
CAATTAGTTATATTGTTTTACACTCTGCGAAAATTGAGTTACAAATAACGGAGGGGGTATGAAAAAAAGGATTTTTTTGACAGTCGTGCTTCTGGCGGTATTGTTCACTTCTTTTGCAGCGCCGACGGGCGTTGATGCAGCGGTCACGATAACCGAGTATGCTACCCCTACACAAAATAGCGATCCCCAAGGTATCACAGCAGGCCCTGACGGCAACCTCTGGTTTACAGAATATAATGTCAACAAGATCGGCAAGATCACGCCTGCCGGCACGATAACCGAGTATCCTATCCCTACAGCTGCAAGTGGTCCCCTTATTATCACAGCAGGCCCTGACGGCAACCTCTGGTTTACAGAAGCTAATGTCAACAAGGTCGGCAAGATCACGCCTACCGGCACGATAACCGAGTATCCTATCCCTACAGCTGGAAGTCATCCCTGGGGTATTACAGCTGGCCCTGACGGCAATCTCTGGTTTACAGAGTATTATAACAAGATCGGCAAGATCACGCCTGCCGGCACGATATCCGAGTATCCTGTCCCTACAATTGCAGGCTATCCCAGGCGTATCACAGCTGGCCCTGACGGCAACCTCTGGTTTACATATCATGATGTCAACAAGATCGGCAAGATCACGCCTTCCGGCACGATAACCGAATATAGTTTCCTAACACCTACAAGCCAGCTCGAAGATATCACAGCAGGGCCAGACGGCAACCTCTGGTTTGTAGAAGATCATGGCAACAAGATCGGCAAGATCACGCCTTCCGGCGCGATAACCGAATATGCTCTCCCTAGTGGGCGCTATCCCGTAGGTATCGCAGCTGGCCCTGACGGCAATCTCTGGTTTACAGAATATTTTAACAATATCGGCATGATCACGACTTCAGGCTCGATAACCGAGTATGCTATTCCTACAGTTGGAAGCAGTCCCTATGGCATTGCAGCAGGCCCTGACGGCAACCTTTGGTTTTCAGAAGGGATAGGCAAGATCGGCAAAGTAAGCGGCTACCGCCATCTCGCCCTGACTGTAAAGAGCAATACAGCCGGCAAGGGAGGGGGCTCCGTCAACGGCGACGGTGACATCGCTTGCACCGGCCACGGATCGGACTCCTCCGGGATGAGCGGCAAATGCCAGGCGGACTTCTCTTCCGGGACTAACGTCAACCTCTACCAGACCCCCGACTCCGACTCCACCTGGGCCACATGGTCGGTGTCCGGATGCGGCACGAACCAGAACTGCCAGGTGCCAATGACTAGCGACCAGAATGTCACCGTCACCTACCCCTATACTTTCATGGCAAAGGTGAACTCCAGCCAATACGGCTGCGACTCCCTCGCCCTGGCCTACGGCAATGCCATTTCGGTGGACACGATCTACGGCCGGGCTGTCGCCTTCACAGAGAACTTCACTCTGAGCGGCAACAAGGCGGTCACGCTCCTCGGCGGGCGCGACGCCTGGTACCTGCCGCTGAATGCCTGGACAACACTGCAGGGGATACTTGCAATCCAGGGCGGCTCACTGACCTTGGAGAAGCTGGTGGTCAAATAATCGCCGGAAAACGACAAGAGAAAAGGTAGACCATAAATCAAGTCGATGGATGAATAAAATCAGGGCATACTCCGAAAAAAACAAAAATGGAGGTTCAAGTGATTCCGGAAAAACTATTGGAAATTTTAAAGCAGGATGGCGTTGTAGCCATAGCTACTCTTGGGCAGGACGGACCGCATATGGTCAATACATGGAACAGCTATATACGTATTTCAAGCGATGGTCGTTTTTTGATTCCAGCAGGATATATGCACCACACCGAGGCTAACATTGCCTATAATCCGCAAGTGCTGATAACATTGGCCAGCAGTAAGGTGAAGGGTTTACATGGACCCGGTGCAGGCTTCCTGATTAAAGGGACTGCGGCCTTTATTACATCTGGCCCTGATTTTGACCTTCTGAAGTCCAAATTCGATTGGTTGCGGGCCACACTAGCAGTCACTCCAAACGTTGTGACTCAGACCTGGTAGTCATTTAGTGGTTTAGCCAAATTTTTGCACAGGGGTTAGGATTCTTCCAATCTTTGTCACGAAGCCTCTTGTAGATGCCTTTCGAAAGATAATGACTCTCTTGTAGTTTATTGTTCAGCAAACAGAATTTACATTCTCCCCTCAGGATTCCTTACTTTCTCCCCGCTCTTACGCTCAATTTGTGGTGTTATAGTTTTCCGACAGCTTCTAAAGCCGTTCGGATGGTTGACAGGGGCAGAAGCAAAGAAAGAGGTGAATCCAACATCGGTAACGCACCATAGCCGGCGTACCAATTTGCTACGCCGTCATTCTTGGCATCAATCAGCAATGCTACACCACCCACTTCTTGAGAAGCACGGAGGCAACGCCTACCTGCAGACAGAAGAAGTTGCCCACCGAGCCCCTTACCCTGCATAGATTGAACTACAGCCAGTCGACCGAGGCGGAAAACCGGCACATCATGCCGTGCCAACCCTCGTGTGATGACAGCAGGGGTATGGGAATATTCTACAGAAGCGGGGCTGAGGGAATAAAAACCAAGAACGAGCGACGAATTATCATCACTGACCGCAAGAAAAGTTTTAGCCCCCCCTTGGTCATGCGTTTGACGCGCATGACGGCGCAAAAAATCATTCAATGCGATATCACCACAATCAAAAGCTTCCCGATTATGCCGTTTGGAAATCGGCTCTTCGTGCCAAGGGGCAAAAGTCATGGTTGTACAGGCATAGCATAAGCCGCTGCTAGCAGCTTTGCATTTGGAGCAGGCGGATTTTCCAGAGCATCCAATACGCGTAAGCTGTCGCGTTCTGATAGTGAAACCTGTTCAGCTTGGGCAATCACAGCTTTTGCAGCCTGCATAGCATTCCGCAGCACAAAATCTGTGAGGTCGGTATGTTCATAGGCAACGGCACGCATCAACAGTGCTTTGTCGTGCGGACGGATTCGCAGAGACATTCGGCTATTTTCTTCAACGGCTGCTCTCGGCATCTTATCCTCCATTTGCATGTGTACGTATTCAAAATGTACACAAATTGGAGGTGCTTGTCAAACTTAGGTTTTGAAGTCCAATGGAGCGGAAACCAGGCATTTTTGTTTCTTTATCGTTTTATATAGTTTTGCCATTTTGCGCCCATTATAAAAACGAGG
>JACAUC010000420.1 GCA_013390945.1 Candidatus Chloroheliaceae bacterium | reverse complement strand
TACATAAATCGGGATTAGAAATCCCTCCTACATAAATCGGGATTAGAAATCCCTCTTACATAAATCGGGATTAGAAATCCCTCCTACAGGCTTATATTAAAATTTCAGCAAAGCCCGAAAATGGTCATCTTGGTTTTCGTAAGGGCCAACCACTGCCAGTCGTAGCTTTTCAACCTGAAAGAGTTCTTGGGCCATTTCCAATATCTGCTCGGTCGTTACCGCTTCGATCTGTTCGACTACTTCTTCTACGGTTAGGATACGATTGAGCAAAAGTTCCTGCCCACCGGCCCAGCTTGCCACTGCTTGCGTATTTTCTAGGCTGAGCAGCATCCGGCCTTTGTTAAACTCCTTGGCTTTGGTTAGCTCTGTTTCTGGCACACGTTCCTGCCGTATTTTGTCCAGTTCACCGATGATCGCCGTGATAGTCTGGTCAATCCGTTCAGGGTCTACGCCGCTATAGACAATCCACGCTCCGGTATCGCTCAATTGGTTGGCATAACTTTCGACGGTGTAGGCTAGACCTTGCTCCTCCCGAATCTGTTGGAACAGACGACTGCTCATACCGCTCCCCATAATGGTATCTAGCATTGCGAGGATGTAGCGTTTTGGATCGGCATAGTTTAGGCCCGGAACCGCTAGGCAAAGGTTAGCCTGTTCGGTCTCCTTAAAATGGATTTGCAAGCGGGGTTCTGTGCTGTCTATATGTTGGGTTGGAAGCGGCAAGGGTCTTTCACCCGTTGGAAGTTGGCCCAGCGTCTCTTCTACCTGCCGTACCAAATTATCATGGGTAAGGTTGCCTGCTACACTAATCACCATATCGCTAGGTAGGTAGAACTTTTTCATAAAGTCCAGCAAATCTTCCCGACTGATACCGCCGACGGTCTCATCGTTGCCGCCAATATCGCGACCGACTGGCTGTTTGTCCCAAATCACATGATTGATAAGTTCGTTTACTAGTTCAGGGGGGGAATCAAGAGTCGCATGAAGTTCCTCAATGATAACTTTGCGTTCCTTCTCTACCTCATTTGGGTCAAACTTAGGATTGAGCAACATATCACTCAATACGTCGAACGCTAAGGGGAAGTGTTGCTTGGCAACTTTCGCCCAGTAGTTAGTGGTTTCGCGGCCTGTGCTGGCATTGAGTACTCCCCCCACGCCTTCAATGGCCTCGCTGATCTCTTTGGCGGTGGGGCGTTTGCTGGTTCCCTTAAAAACCATATGCTCGATAAAATGGCTGATACCTGCCACCCGATCCTCTTCGTAGCGACTCCCTACCCCATAATAAAGGATGGTGCTTACCGACTGAGTGTGGGGCATGGAGTTAGAGATTACTCTCATTCCATTCGCGAGCGTTGTCTTTTCATAACCCATTGGAGGTTAAATACCTTTCTATGCTCTTCTATTTATTTCTATTTGATAACCACTTTAATTTTGTCAGTATCTTTACTCTTCTTTAGACAGAAGTAAATTATAGCACAGCCGTCTGGATAGTGGATGGTTTCTGCCTTTCAGTAGTCCGTAGCCACCTGGTTTAAGATTAGTGAAAGAGAGCGATTTTTAATACTTGCGTTCAAGCTTTGAATTTAGTCAATTGACTTATTAGCTCTGAAACATTAAAATAGAAGCTGAGATTTAGCCTTGGAATAAATAAATAAATCAAGGAAAGCCTCAAGCAGTTGCTCCTGTTGAGGTGACTCTTGATAAGGAAATTTGTTTATCCCATTTGATTATATTGTAACAACTCTTTATTATGAACGCAATTTCTAGGTTATAGATGTCATGCTGAAAGAAGATTATGAGTTTACTTCATCGGAAGTGCAAGAGCTTTCGGGTAGAGCGGCACTAGCAGCTTTTTTCGCTCGCTTGGGCTATAACACCAACGCTCGCCTAGTACAGAGCGCGTCGGCCATGGGTTTTTCCGGCGATACTCCTAAAGCGGCCATTAATTATATTGAGCGGTTAGCTAGTCAGGATAACGGTCGCTTTGAGGTTTATCTCTTTGAATTGAAATCGGTGACGGTTGCCACTACTCAAGCACTGGTGCGACATTTCCGTGACCGACCGGGCGATTATCTCTTTGTGCTGACCGACGATTATTCTAGGCTGGATTTTGTGCTGGTGGAACGCTTGAGCTTGGAGGCTACCCAGTCACAGAGCGGCGAAGGAACCGGGCCACTAAGCTTGAACAAACCGCAAGTGAGAGTACGCCCCAGAGTGCTGACGGTCAAGCGGAATAACCCCGATTTTGTGGCGTTGAGGGTGCTACGCCGCTTCAGCTATACCGAAAGTGATACCTTTGCCCAATACGATAAGCTCATTAGTGCCTACGATGTGGCCGAATGGAGCAAACCCTATTTCAATAACCGCGACCTCTTTGCCGATCATTATTTGACCGAACGCCTGCCGCAAAGTGTTGAATGGAACGATAAGTCTGAAATGACCACTATGACGCGGGCCTACCGGACTTTGCGTACTCTTTACGCCGATGTGCGGGACGATTTCTCTAACCAGAAAGAGGAGGTGGTACGGGCCAAATTGCTCGAACCCGTCCTTACGGCACTGGGGTTTTCGTGGAAAGTGGGAAAGAGTGCCACGAGTAGCGAGTTTGAGCCGGATTATCGGCTCTATCTTGCTACCATTCCCAATACCAAAGCTATTTCTAACCAAGCCAAGCCCCTCGCGTTAGGTTTGGCCTATACTTGGAACCGCAACTTGGACGGCAAGGACGCTACTCGTGATAGTGAAACCTCAGAGGAGAACCCCGGTGCCTTAGTGGTTAGCCTATTAGACCGGGGTGAGGCGGATTGGGCGATTGTCACCAATGGCAAAATTTGGCGGCTCTATGCAGCTAAGGCCCACAGTCGGGCCACCAACTATTATGAGATTGACCTAGAAGAGACGCTGGCCTTGCCCGATGCTAGTCGCGCCGAGGCTTTCCGCTACTTCTGGCTCTTCTTTAGGGCGGCAGCTTTTACTCCCCGTGAAAATCGGGATTGGAAATCCCTCCTACAAGAAACGGTCCCTCGTGATAATCGGGAACAAACCCCTGTAGGAGGGATTTCCAATCCCGATGTGGCAAAAGTAGGAGGGATTTCCAATCCCGATGTGAACACAAAAGTAGGAGGGATTTCCAATCCCGATGGGAACACAAAAGTAGGAGGGATTTCCAATCCCGATGTGGCAAAAGTAGGAGGGATT
>JACAUC010000419.1 GCA_013390945.1 Candidatus Chloroheliaceae bacterium | reverse complement strand
TTGCAAGTTCCTAAGCGATCTCCCTAGTTCCACAATCTTTGTGGACTGTAAGTTTATTACAAGAAAGGGCTTCACGCTATGTTGCACGGTAACACCTACTATTGGCGGTTAAACCGACCTGCTCAAGTAATGCAATTGGTACTAATTGCACTCTTGCTCTTCTTACCTTTAACCCTTGGCAAGGGAGCGGTCTTTTCCCTGGTTCAAACCACTACTACCGATAAAGGGCAGATCAACTCGGCCAACCGTAATACAGCTTTAGTAAACCCCAACTCGGAACTCGGAACTCGGAACTCGGAACTCGGAACTCGGAACTCGGAACTCGGAACTCCCTCAAAGGTAACTAAACCACAAGAGTTGCCACAAGGTCTCTATCAGACTTGGATGCAGACCCAAGCCCAAGAAGCAGTGAATAATAACACCTACCATTTAGAGGCGGCAGGAGCAGGGGAAGTACAAGGACACAACCCCGCCCAAAGTCTGGAACTCTCTTTTCAAGCTAGTGGTGTGAAGATTAATGGAATGAACCTTAGTCTGGTCGGAATTGGTTATCAAGGGCAGGCTTTGGAGACGCTGGCGAAAGTGGCCCCAATTGCCACCGACAACCGAGTCGAATACCAGCGTAGTGCTGACCTGACGGAATGGTATCTCAACAACGCTAACGGATTAGAACAAGGTTTTACTCTAACCCAAGCTTGGCCCGGACAAAATGGTAACGAACTCGCCCTCGAACTATCCCTAACAGGTGGATTATTCCAGAGTGCTGGTGGTGGTTTGGAAATGATCCCCGATAAGGGTAGTGTTACTAGCTACGGTGGTTTGTATGCTTACGATGCAACGGGCCGAGCATTGCCGAGCCGAATGGAGGTAAGCGGCGAAGGGCAAACTACCCACATTCTGGTCAATGTAGAAGGGGTACAATATCCCATCACGATTGATCCTCTGGTGCAGCGTCAGCAACTTACTCCCAGCGATGGCACTCCCAATGACAACTTTGGTTCGGCAGCAGTGTTAAGTAGTGATGGTAAGACCGCCCTCATCGGTGCTTCCGACAAGACTATCACTGGAACTAATGGCATATCGAAGACCAATCAGGGCGCGGCTTACATCTTTGTGCGAGCCTTGAATGGGACTTGGTCGCAGCAAGGTTCGGCCTTGATTGCCAGCAATGGCGAGGCTAATGACTACTTTGGCACTGCGGTGGCGTTGAGTAGTGATGGCAATACTGCTCTGATTGGGGCTTATAACAAGACTATCACTGGAACTAACGGCATATCGAAGACCAATCAGGGCGCGGCTTACATCTTTGTGAGAACTAATGGTAGTTGGTCGCAACAAGGCTCTGCTTTGACCTCCAGTGATGGTGCGGCTAATGACAACTTTGGCTCTGCGGTGGCGTTAAGTGGGGATGGTAACACGGCCCTAATTGGTGCTTACCACAAGAATTTCATTCAGGGTGCAGCTTACATCTATGTGAGAACCTTGAATGGTAGTTGGTCGCAACAATGGTCTACTTGGTCTACTTTACGATCCGGGAGAGCAAGCTTTGGATTTGCGGTGGCGTTGAGTAGTGATGGCAATACTGCTCTGATTGGATCTCCCGAAGGGGGGGGTTACCCACAATACGCTTACATCTATGTGAGAGCCTTGAATGGTACTTGGTCTCAGCAAGGGGTGCTTGACACTACTAGTGTAAGTTGGAAGATGAATCTGGACTTTTTTGGCTCTGCGGTGGCGTTGAGTGGTGATGGCAACACTGCTCTGATTATTTCTGATGGTAGGTATCAAGCCTTTGAACCTGTAGCGGCTTACTTTTATGTGAGAACCAATGGTACTTGGTCGAATCTTTATACATGGACTTTATGGGGGTGGGATTATTGCTTTATCGGTTTTTGCTGGACATCAGCGGCGTTGAGTAGTGATGGTAACACCGTTTTGATTGGCTTTAAAGATGGTCGCTACGATCAAATACAATACCTTTACGACGACCACTATAAGGGTCAGGAGTTTGGCACGACTAGTGGCACTGGCTCGACTGTAACGGATTCTATGTCTAGGAGGTTGGTCTCTCTGAGTGGTGATGGTAACACCGCTCTGATTGGCTCAAATATTCTTGTTAATCTTCCGGCGGCGGCAACTACCCTAACGGCTAATCCGTTCGCAGGTTCCAACTATGGTCAGACCGTGAAATTGACCACCACGATTAGCCCAACCAATGCTACAGGCACTGTGGCTTTCCTAGATAATGGTACTCCGCTAAGCGGTAGCCCGGTAGCCGTTACAAACGGAGTGGCTAGTCTAACCTCCAGCAATCTGATTGTAGGTAGTCACATTTTCACCGCTACCTACAGTGGGGATGGTAGCTATGCTGGTAGTACTTCCAGCGAGGTAGCCTATACCGTAAATGCTGTTACAAGCCGGACTACCCTAACGGCTAGTCCGTTCGCTGGTTCCAACTATGGTCAGGCGGTAACGCTGACCGCTACGATTAGCCCGGCTGGAGCGACAGGAACGGTGGCTTTTATGGATGGCTCGACTACGCTAAGCGGTAGCCCGGTGGCCGTTACAAACGGAGTGGCTACTTTAACCCTCAGTAATTTGATTATTGGCAATCATACCTTTACGGCCACCTACAGTGGGGATAGCAATTTCGTTGGTAGTACGGGCGGCAATCTGAACTATACGGTCTATACCCCGCTGGTGGTATCATCCAGCACCGATAATGGCACTGGTAATACACTTGGTACACTCTCTTACGCGCTGACCCATCTTACCAACCCCCCGGTAGCCATTACTTTTAGTACCAACTCTATCAACTTTACCGGGCCATTAATTCCTAGCGTTCCAGCAGGAGTAGCGATAGATGGTGGTAGCATCTGTAGCTCGCCTCCAGCAGTAACTATCAACGGCGGTGGTGTCAGTGGCGATGGTTTGGTACTAAATGGTAATAACTTCCTTCGCAATATTTGGGTCAAAGGTTTTGCCAATCGGCAGATCACTACTTCGGCTTTGAGCTTAGCTCCTTGGGTGAAAAATCGTCTCCAATGTGTGAAGGTCTCGCGGTGAGGTAAATCAATCAATTGGCCCTACCCTGAAAGGTTGGGTAGGGCCGAAACTTTAGGAAGCTGCGCCAACGTAACCTGGTTTGGTTGCCGTCCGGTGATCTTTTAGAGCTAGTCGAGTTCGATACCTTTGGCCCTCAAGCGGGCTAGTAA
>JACAUC010000418.1 GCA_013390945.1 Candidatus Chloroheliaceae bacterium | reverse complement strand
GTTCCGGGCTCTCCTTCCACCGGGTACCAGAGCAAATCGCCCGCTATAAATACATCAGGGTTCTGCTCAAAGAGTTCTTCTAAGCCCCCCTCGACCGTAACAATCCATTGAAATTGTTTGGTATTTTCAGCCATTGGTTTTCCATCGCTTTCGGGATAGACAATTTCCTTTTGACGGAGCATATGTACCATAACTAACCTTCTTTCCTACTGGTCTTGTAACCTATCTTCCAATAACTATTTTAACAGATCACTTGCAAAAAGCACAACAATTTCCTTCATAGCGGTGTTAGGGCAGGCTTGTTAATTTGCCGATTTTGATATACTATCCTTAGATATGAGATACCAAAAGTTAGTAGTTGGGGAGGCTCTAATAAGCCTTGTTTGAGGATAATATATTGTAGCAGGGAAAAGGCTTTGCCTTGTTAAGTCTTTTGGCTAGTTTTTGGAAGAATTTAGTTGGTAATTTAAAAGGAGGGGCTAGATGACTACCGGAACTGAGGTGCAACACCGGATTGAAGAATTGCGTCACCAAATCGAATACCATAACTACCGCTACTATGTGCTAAGTGATCCCCAAGTAACCGATGCCGAGTATGACGAATTGTTTCTGGAGTTGCGGCGGCTAGAAGAGGCACATCCTGAATTAGTTACGCCCGATTCGCCTACGCAGCGCGTGGGTGCTGGCGTGGTGACCGATTTTGCCAAAGTAGTCCACGAAGTACCTATGCTCAGTTTGAGCAATGTCTTTAGTGCTACAGAGCTTGAGGAGTGGTTGAACCGGGCCAACAAGTTTTTGGGGAGCCACGCCGATTATGAATACACGGTTGAGCCAAAGATTGATGGCCTTTCGGTCTCTTTGCTTTACGAGAATGGCACCTTGGTACGGGGTGCGACTAGAGGTGATGGTATTCAAGGCGACGATATTACGCCCAATCTCAAAACTATCAAAACTGTGCCGCTCCGTCTACACAAAGTGGAGGGTGAAGAAACGCCGCGCCTGCTGGAAGTGCGGGGCGAAGTCTATATGGCTCGTACTACCTTTGAAAAGCTAAACCAAGAGTTAGCCCAGAAGGGCGAAAAACTCTTTGCCAATCCCCGCAACTCTGCTGCTGGAAGCGTTCGCCAGAAAGACCCTACCGCCACCCAAAAGCGTCCGCTCAATATTTTTATCTATACGCTGGCGCAAAAACAGGGTGGCCCGGAAATCAAGACCCAATGGGAAGCTTTGCACTATTTTGAAAAGTTGGGCTTCCGGGTTGCGCCCGATATAGTGCTATGCAAAACGCTGGAAGAGGTAGAGGTTCAGGTTAAAAAGTGGCTAGAGAAGCGGTCGGGGCTGGATTTTGAAATAGATGGGGCGGTGGTCAAGATTAATGATTTTGCCACCGAGGAGAAGTTGGGCTACGTGGGACGTGATCCGCGTTGGGCCACCGCCTACAAGTTTCCGCCGCTAGAGGCGGTCACGCGCTTAAATGATATTGATTGGCATAGTATCCGCCGCACAGGTTCGATTAATCCCTTGGCGGTATTGGAGCCAGTGGATATTGGCGGGATTACCATCAAGAGTGCTACCTTATTCAATTTGGATATGATTGAAAAGCTGGGGCTGAAAATCGGCGATCTGGTGTTGGTTAAGCGGGCGGGGGATGTGATACCCAATGTGGTCAAGGTGATGGAGGAGCGGCGCACGGGTGCGGAGAAGCCTTTCCAATATCCGCAAACCTGTCTCTCTTGTGGCGCACCTACTACGCGCAAGGAAGATGGGGGCGGCAGACTCTATTGTACCAACAATTCCTACAATTGTCCCGGTCAGATGAAGGATTGGATTACCTTTTTTGCGGCGACGATGGGCATTGAAGGCTTGGGAGAGCGCAACGCCCACCGTTTTTATGATGAGGGTTTGCTTAAAGATTATGCCGATCTCTACAAACTGACCAAAAATGAGTTGACCAACTTGGAACGAGTAGGCAAACGTTTGGCCGATAACCTCTTAAACCAGATTGCCGCCAGCAAACAAAATCCCTTGCGCCTGCTTTTAGTGGCTCTTGGTATTCCGCAGGTGGGAGTCAAAGCGGCGGAAATGTTGGCTTCGCAATTTCGGAGCTTAGATAATTTGATGGTGGCCGAGGTGGAGACGATTGAGGACATCAAGGGTATTGGCAAAGTGGCGGCGGAGAGTATTGTCCGCTTCTTCCAGAACGAGGCTAACCGGGCGGTAATCGAGAAGTTAAGGGCGGTAGGCGTAAATATGCTGGAGCCAGAACGAGAGGGCAAAAAGACCTTGGCGGGTAAAACTTTTGTCTTGACGGGCAACCTCGTAAAATATACCCGCAACCAAGCCGAGGAATTGTTGAAAGCGCGAGGAGCTACCGTTGGTAGTGCGGTCTCAAAAAATACCGATTTTCTGGTGGCGGGCGATAAGGCTGGGAGTAAGTTGACGAAAGCCCAACAATTAGGTATAACGATAGTGAGCGAAGACGAATTACAAACCTTGCTAGAGGCAGAGGCTTAAAACCGATGTAGGAGGGATTTCCAATCCCGATTGCCCACCAGTTAAGGGCTTTAAATTTTGAGGAGGAACAAAGTAAGAAGCCGGGTGATGATTTAAAAAGCAATCGCCCTGCTTCTTAGGAGAAGAAGATGCCTTTTACCGAACCAGTAAAACCAAACGAACCGTTGGAGATGGTGCGCCGGATTGCCCGAATTGCCCAAATGTTATTAGATATGCGGAGTGAGTACGAACGAAGGCAACGCCCTGATTTGTTGCTTCAGATTCAGGTACGCGCTAAAGAACTCTACGAACTTTCTCAAACTTTAGATAAACCAGCGGAAGCACCACCTGAACAACCAAGTAGTTAGAGGCCCGTTCCCCTATAAAAATCAGCCGCTTCCAGTTCAACAGGCTTATATTAGCTTGAACCTTGCGCTAGAATTCTAGGTTCAGAAGCGGCGATTTCAAAGAGGAGTAATGTAGAACCCTCAATTAGAGTTCGTCAAGTTCGATACCTTTGGCTTTCAAGCGGGTCCCGCCTTTCCTACTGGTCTTGTAACCTATCTTCCACTAACTAATTTAGCAGATTCCTTGATAGAAGATCAAGCGACGGAGCGCCATCCCACAGATAGAGGGCATGGGAAAATCAAGCGACAGAGCGCCATCCCACAGATAGGGGGCATGGGAAAATCAAGCGACAGAGTGCCATCCCACAGATAGGGGGCATGGGAAAATCAAGCGACGGAGCGGCATCCCACAGA
>JACAUC010000417.1 GCA_013390945.1 Candidatus Chloroheliaceae bacterium | reverse complement strand
AAGTATAGTTTAACATACTTGAGCAACTTTCCTACGCCTAAAAACCAAAGGAGTACTTATGGAAGCTCACCAACAATACCAACCCGCCGAAGAAGTGGTAATGCCTCGCCACTTCCTCCAACAAATCATAATGCAGGAGAGCCTCAGCACCATCCGAGTCTTAGCCTTCTTTCTCTCCGAGGCCCAAACTGGTCAAGCCGAAATCGAAGCCAGTTACACCGAACTTTCGCAAGCCACCGGGTTATGTCGCCAATCCGTCCAAGAAGGCATCAACCGCGCCATCGAGCAAGGCTATTTGAGCTTGGTGCAGGCTGGCTCCTTCTTCAGCCCGGCCCGTTATGCGTTGGTGGGGGTATCGGGTCAGGTATCGGAGGGAGTGGCTGGTTATCAGACTGAGGCTGATTACCCTTATCAGCCAAAAGAAGAGTGGTCTACAAATCCTACCTGTACTACTTTTCATACCACCTCTTCTCTGGATTCTAATATAGAATCTATTAATAGAATCGAAGATAGAATCGAATTAGAATCGGAGGAGGCGGTCTACTTTTCAGACCAGTCCCAAAAAGTAGACCACTCGCCCACTTATCCACCGGAAGTTATCCACATATCTGCATATCTCACCAATATGGGCAACGATTTCTCGGTTGAACTTGGCGACCCAACCCACACCCGCTCCAACCGCACCCAAATCCACAACCTCTGGCACAAATCCGGCCTACCCGAAAAAGATTTCGCCCAAGTTATGTACGAGGCCCGCAAGCTCACCAAACAATTCGCCATCATCCGCCCCGGCGAAAAAGAACCCCCAATGGGCCAAACCCGCAACCGGATGCCCTATTTCTTCACCGTCCTACGGGATCTACTTGGCCTATCCAAGAAAAACGGCCCTGTAGGAGGGATTTCCAATCCCGATTTGACCGCTACCACCGGACGCAGGGGAAAATCAACGGCATCCCACGAATCCGGGCTATCTGACCAGACCAGACGAAAGGCCAACTATGCCTACTAGATTGACCAACCCCCATCTCCGAAAGATGGCCCAGCCTTGTTGGATATGGCTCCGCCCATTGATACTGCGTCGTCGGGTAAGAGGCCAGGTCTTGGTTGCCCAAGAACTCCAACCCCTCCCCGCCGAACCGGACGTGCATCCTTTCGATGCGTCCGGCTCTCCAAAAATCTCTACCTTCCTTCTTTAGTTTGGAGTGTAGGCTAGGTCGCCTAAATTGTAGCTATCGTATTCGCCACGATGTATCTTTTCATGACACTCCTTACAGACCGGGATTTGTTTGCGGTTCAGGTTCCGTAGTATTTGATTAAAGCCTTTAGCCACTCTTTTTCCACTTTGTTTCCGAAGGTGTCTGACGTGGTGCATTTCTACCTTTACCTGTTCCGCACCTTTTCCACAGATGCAACACGGCTGGCCTAATTTGGAGCGGGTTCTCATTCTTTGCCCTATTCTAACTAGATCGGGTCTTTCTGACCCTATTTGAAATCCATCTCTTTGCTTTTTCCAGTCCTCATTGAGATAGAATGAGATCTTTTGCTCCTTCTCTACTCCCTCTCTTGCCCCTCTCCTTTTTAGGGTGTAGCTTAGCTTCTTTCCAAATCGTTTGAATACTTGAGCGGTTGAGATTTTGTATTTGCGGCCTAATGTCATCGCTAACGAGTATTGCAAGATGTATTGAATCCGGCTTAGTTGCCACCAATTGTCGCTAAAACGATAGTAGTTTTGGATACCTCGATTGATGCTGCTGTAGTGGTTTATCAATTGGTCTGCATCTAAGTAGGCCCAACCTGCCTTGGGTTTTGGTCTTCCTTCACTGCTACAAAACCCCTTTTCTTTGAGACGTTGTATCAGTTTTGCTAGGGGTGCTTTCATCACCGTTTGCCAACCCGTTGAGCGACGTTTGAATTTCCGCTCTTTTCCTATACCATTTCTGGCTTTGGTCAGTTTAGCTTCTTTTCCGTCGCCCAACTTGAGTATCGTTCCTAGAAAGTTACTTTCCTCTTGTCTGGCATTAGTAATACGGGTCTTTTCTTCGCTGAGGGTCAATTTGAGATGTTGTTTGAGAAATTCTTGGATTTGTTGTTTTATTCCCTCAGCTAGGCTATGACCCCCACACACTCCTACTATCCAATCGTCTGCGAATCTCAGATATTTAATCCTAATAAATTCAGGGTCATTTACCTCTTTGCTGGGTAGCTTTCGCATCTTTTGGCTGATTTCCTTAAACTCTTGGCTCTTGGTTTTTCCTTTTGCCACCAAACGGCTTTTGGCCCGAGAGAGTAGTTGATAGGCTTGATTGGCACGTTTGCGTTGGCCCTTTTCTAGCTTTGTTCGTAACGTTTCGATAAATTCGTCTAGTTCGTTAAGGTAGACATTGGCTAAAATTGGGCTGAGTATTGAACCTTGTGGCGTACCTATTAGACCCTCCTGTTTATGACCGTGTAGGTCAAGGTAGCCTGCTTTTAAGGCTTTTCGGATTAAATTTAGGAAGCGTTGGTCTTTAATCTTTTTGCTCAGTAGGGCAATTAAGGTGTTGGTTTCTATTTCATCGAAGAAAGAGCGTATATCTCCCTCTATAATCCAATTCACGCCTGACCAGCGGTGGCGGAAATCTCGTAGTGCCGTATGGCAACTGCGGTGGGGTCGGAAACCATGACTGGTCGGGGCGAAATAAGGTTGGTAAGGACTGTCGTAGATCGCTTCTAGGATGGTTCGCATCACCTCTTGTACTATCTTATCCACCACACACGGAATGGAGAGTTTCCTCCTCTTGCCATTTGCTTTTGGTATGTAGCTGGTTCTGGCTGGTTTGAATTGAAAACTTTCATCTCGCATTTGTTGGATAATACTTTGAATTTTTTCTAGGCTAAAGCCATCCAAAGTTTTTCCGTCCGTCCCTGCGGTCATGTTTCCCGGTTTGGATTTAATCCGCTCATAAGCTAGGATGTATAGCTCTTCCCTATACATTAGCCGATAGAGATCGTGATTTATCCATGCTCTGTTACTATTGAATTTACGTAGGTATTCCAGTCGCTCTAAGGTCTTGTAACTCATCCGAGTCAACCTCCTTTGATTGGAACTGATTTTCTGTAGCCCTTCCTCGTGTCCCGGTCATTACACCGGGCCTTTGGGTACTATGGCTACTCCGTCGCCGTGCGTCTCACGACGTTTAGGCGATCCCCTGGTTACATCAGAAACTTGGTTCGTATTTAGGTGATCCTTACGTCTTTTCTCATTCCCTATGAGTTGGTTCCGATAGGAGTTCCGTAGCAACAGAACAGGTGTTGCTACGGTATCGGTCACAG
>JACAUC010000416.1 GCA_013390945.1 Candidatus Chloroheliaceae bacterium | reverse complement strand
CATACCACTACTCTTGCCAGATTGGATAGCTCTCGGACTTTGCAACAGCCTTACCCGGTCAGCACAGTTACTAGATAATTAGTGTGTTTTTTGGTATAATAAGAGATAATGAAATTAATCAATTTCAACAGAGTTGACCAAACGGATATTAGAATACAAGGACGCTAAACAATAATGAACAACCCTCATGCTAGGACTTTAGAAAATAAGCCATCCCTTCCGATCTTCATACTGGTAGGTACCCTACTTATTTCGTTGGCACTAGGAGCTTGCGGCGATTCGGTCACAACATCGAAGTCAAATACGCCAGCCACATCACCCACTATAGCACCATCGCCTACCACCCCACCCACCGTAGTACCATCGCCTACTCCTGAGCCTAAGCCTAACAAGCTGCTTCTAGGTAGTGAAAATGCACCTTGGGGTGAGGTTACACGCTATCAATCAGCTACCACCGACCACCTTCAGGAACTCAACCTAAATGAGGAAAACCGGACGAATCTAAGCAGTATGTTTGCAGCGGCTCCTGAATTAGCGGCAATCGGCGAAACAGCCGCAACCACGCTTAAATCTGGCACTTATGCCCTAAGCCTCAAGCCTGAATTAGTCAAAGGGCTGAACGACGGAACCCTACAATTTATGAAGTCCCTTGAAGGGGGTATACGTCCCGTAGTAGTAGACAGTAAAGGTGTTATTCAAGGAATGGCCTCCGTAAAATTGGTAGGTGGGGCGTTAACTCTGGCTGCCGCCGGACCAATGGTTTTTAAAGTACTGGCAGTAGTTGTTTCTGCTGAGTATCTGGCTGAAATTAATAAACAACTTGAAGCTATCAACAAAAGCGTTAACGAAATCAAAGAATTTCTGGAGGCTGACAAACGTAGCCAGTTGGAGGGTGATTTGAAATACCTCAATGCTGTTGGAGATCTGCTAAACCAGCAGAAAATTGCACCGAACGATGTGGAGACCTTTCGTAACCAGTTAGAAGGTGTGGAGCGTGAAACTCTTCAAATTGCTTACCTGCTGCGTAGCTTGATGGAAAAAGCCGATAAGAATTTCGCTGAGGTTAATCTGGATAAAACACTGTTTATCTTCCGTAACGAAGATAAAGTAAACGAACTTAAAAACCTGTTAACCGATCATAAACGGCAGGCTGCTAATTACTTTACCGCCCTGTCGGTCAGAGGTCTGGCCTCTCAAGTTCGCTGTGCTATGCCTGAAAGCCGGACAATTGCCCTTGCCCGACTAGAAGATGACCAGAAGGAGTTGAGCGCGTGGTACCAAACCCAAACTAAGTTTTATGATCTGGTGGAGTCGCGCGTATCAGAAATGGACGGTTTGTTCAGCGATTCCAAGACTCGCGATCAATTTACCGAACAAGCTAAAGTTGGTCGGCAGGATTCTAACCAAAACTACACTCAACTAGATGGGCTGCTTTCCGCAACCATACAAAAAGCTAAAGCTCAGAACCAGACTACTGACCAGCCCTTAAATCTGGTAGTGACGATGGATGAGAGCGGTAAAATTGTAAAGGTCAGTAAATTGCTCAGCTAAAGGGAACTACTTGTTACAAATCGAGGTATAGAAAAACCGCTTGACGGAGCAGCACTCCAACAAAACCGGAACTAAGCTGAAAGATCGAGGTCAAGCTTTTCCTCCTGGTAATTAACCAACGCCACCACTCTTGAAAAAAGGCCCGTACCTTGTAGGATGCTGCTCCGCCAGTTGATCTTGACCTACCAACACCTGTGGGAGTGCGGCACCGTCCGCCGATTTTCGACTACCTTTTACCCGGTTGAATCGGTAAAAGTGGTGAAGTATAGACGCTAAAACCTTCTTTAATTATTCTCAAGAAGTCTTTATCTAAAGATGCTACATACTCAATACCAAGTCTATCCGCAACCGTTAAAATATGTGCATCGGCTGATAGCAACTGCAAATCCTCTATATAATTTACCATTTGTACTTCAAATCGAATAGAAGACTCGTCTTCTGGTATATCAGAGGGTTGTACAACCTCTATACCGATTGCCCTAAGTTTATTACAAAACTCATCTAGTTTTTTTGGCACTTCTGCCTTAGTAATCAATTCCGGTCTTCTCTTTAACTCATTAAAAATATCCGCTTTATCTTGAACAAGAGGTGCTACAGCAGTGAGGGTTATTTTGTGAAAACATTCGGTTATAGCCTGTAGAGGTGCTAACGAGTTGCATGTTCTATCTTGAAAAGCTTGGTTAACCCGTTGAAGGAAGAAGCGAGCTTGTTTAAACAACCGCTGCTCTTGAGGAGCGGTTGGTGATGGAAAAACTGCGTAAAGTAAAATAGAGCTATCTAAAATAATAATGTCCGGTAAAGCCTTAATCGTAAAATCATAGATCGAACCGTTTGACATACACTAAACCATTTTCATCACGCTCAAAGTTTTGTTCTATAATTTCGCTAGGTATATCCGCCAATATATCCGATAATCCTTCAACCGGATCACCATATTGCTGAAATAATGCTTCCCGTTCGGCTCTACTGGCTTCAATCCTAGCTATAATTCGCTCTTTAGCCTCTGTTGAAGTCTCTATTGTCCTTTTTTTTACTGGGATTCTTCCTGTATGATTGAAATTAACCGATGCTACATCAGCAGTTTCATCGTTTTGAGACACCTTATACATTTCATCTGTATCGCGAATGGCTCCCTCTATAAGAGGTATTTCTAATTCCGCTTCTAGTTTTTCTGACATAATAATACTCCACAGCCAGTAATGCTTTAGCCATTTCCTTATTGCTTCTTTTAAGTCTTTACCCACAAAGCAATACTTCAACTAAAGATAGCAGGTGAACAAAAGATTGTCAATCTGCCCCCAATCATTAGTAGCGATAGGGCAATGAAGGAAAACCGCCTGACGGAGCAGCACTCCAACAAAACCGGAACTAAGCTGAAAGATCGAGGTCAAGCTTTTCCTCCTGGTAATTAACCAACGCCACCATTCTTGAACGAAAGCCCGTACCTTGTCAGTTGATCTTCACCTACCACCACTCTTGAGAATTGGCCCGTACCTTGTTGGATGCTGCTCCGCCAGTTGATCTTCCCTACCACCACTCTTGAGAAAAAGCCCGTACCTTGTTGGATGCTGCTCCGCCAGTTGATCTTCCCTACCACCACTCTTGAGAAAAAGCCCGTACCTTGTTGGATGCTGCTCCGCCAGTTGATCTTCCCTACCACCACTCTTGAGAAAAGGCCCGTTGGTATACTTTTGCAATAAATCTGCTAAAATAGGAGTGGAACGTAGGTCAAGAGACCAGTAGGAAACCAGTAGGAAAGAAGGCGAACTA
>JACAUC010000415.1 GCA_013390945.1 Candidatus Chloroheliaceae bacterium | reverse complement strand
TCGGGATTGGAAAATCGGGATTGGAAAATCGGGATTGGAAAATCGGGATTGGAAAATCGGGATTGGAAATCCCTCCTACAGGTGGTGTGGCGTTAAATCGGGATTGGAAATCCCTCCTACAGGTGGTGTGGCGTTAAATCGGTTTCAACCGATTTTAGCTTCTTAGACCGGAAATTTATTTCCGGTCAAGCCACCAATGAGTACCATCCTAAAGTGTAAAGCCGGTATGAACCTTGCCTTAGACCGGAAATTTATGCAGGCTGGCCTTCCGGTTTGGCTTTCGGTTCTATGTTGCAAATAAATTTCTGGTTTGGTATAGAGAAAAAAATGAGCCAAGATAATTACAGACAACCGAAAAAGCAACCCAAACGCCAAGCGCACCACCTCGCGCCTTCTTGGTGGTGTTCGCAGTCCGGTCTCCATCGCTTAGAGGATGAAACGGCCCGGCTGGAACGGATTGGGCAAATCGAGACCAACGATCCAATGGATGATACTACTTGGCTTATCGAGGTTTTACCCTTCGGCTATAAGGATAAACTCAAAATTCGGTTTGAATGTGCTGGCAGTTATGACCTGAACGACAATCCCTTCGTGACTGCCCTCTACAAGGGCGTAGAATTTCCGGTACTTTCGCCGATACTTGCCACTTGGGATCAAGCTTCTCGTCTCGATCAGGTAGTTGAAGAGATCAAGAAGCAGGTAAACCAGCGTAAACGCCTTCCGGTTATCATCGGGGCTGTTGCTGGTATAGTACTGTTGGTTTTTGGCTTGGTTATTATGGTAGCCCTTTTGAATAGTCAGAAAGCAGCCTCTAGTAGCAATCTCACCGCTACTGCCAATGTTGCGGAGGCTACTGCGGCGGCTCTGGAAGCTAATAGCAAGGCTATGGCTACTGCGGGTCAGGTGGCCCTAGATAGGACGGCGGTTGCTGTGGCTAATGCGCCTAAGTCCGAGTCTACGAGGTCCAATCTACCTGTAGGTGGTTCTACACCTCACGCTATGAGTGAAAGACTAAGTCGCCCTATCTTATATCCGATTAAGTCTGGTGACTCTATTCCACAGTTGGCCGTAACGTATAACACCTCGGTTCAGGCCATCGTGGAGGCCAATCGCAATGCAGCCACGCTTGGGTTGGGAGACAAAGCTTTGATTGTAAATCCTGACTCGGCTAATCCACTAATTTATGTAGGGTATAAATTGGTTATCCAAGTAGGCCGCCAGGAATTTAAGGGTTACGCTATTATCTGGAGTGAAGTTAATAGCCAACCGGATGAATTGCAAAAACTTTTGGACTATTCCGGTCTTACGCTTCTCAAGTTATTGGACTACAACGGTGTTACTAGTGTAGCTGATCTTAAGATTGGTGATCCACTCTTGATACCGAAAAAATAGACCGGATGGTGGAGAATCGGGCAACCCGTTGGATTGGAGAATCGGGCAACCCGATGACGTGGAAAATCGGGATTGGAAATCCCTCCTACAGGTGGGGTGGGGTGTTCAATCGGTTTTAGCTGAATAGACCGGACAACCAAATCAGGTTACGGTCAACTGGTTGTGAAATTTATGTAGGCTGGTCTTTCGGTTTTCGGGGTCGGGTTAGAAAATGGTTATGTGCTACACCTGCTGGGGTTAGCATCAAAAAGTTAGGTGGTGAATTTATGGCAGATACAATCTCAAGCCTCTGGTGTGACAGGCCAGAAAACAAGCCTCGTTTCAAACAAGAACTGGCTCGTTTGGAGCGACTGAGCAGGGGGCGGCAGGTGGAGGTTAAGCGATTAGATGGTAAGGCTGTCTTCTTCCTAGAGACTCCTGAGCCGGATCAGTACCAGATCTACCTTGCTACCGAAGCCCGCTATCCCTACAGTGCCCCCACGGTGATGGCCGAACATAGGGGTAAACCAGTGGAAGTAAAGAGCCCCACCTTGGCCCATTGGAGACCAGAATCTAATATGGCCCAAGTGGTCAAAGAGATTATCGGTGCTTCTAATAAGCGCCGCTTACTCTTGATTGGTGGTTTGCTAGGGACTATGATCTTAGTTGTCTTGTTAGTGGGCGGCTTTCTGGTCTTTACCGCCGTCACCTCTACCGACAATCAAATGAAGGCGGCGGTATTGGCCTTGCAGGAAAAAAATGCGGCTAACGAGCGGGTGACTTTGGCTGAAGCCCACAAGAGTGAGATAGAGAAGCAACTTACCGAGAATCCCACCAACGTCGCACTACAAGATGAACTGAGGAAAGCTGAGAAAGAGCTGGCTGATAGCATAACAGCAAAAGAAGCGGCTGATGCCAAAGCCGCCGCCGCTATAGTAGAGATGGACAAGGCAAAGCAGACAGAAGTGGCGGTGAACGCCGAATATACGGCTAAGGCTATTGTTACAGCAGCTAAGGCTAATGCTATTGCCGCAGCAGCTACGGCTAATGCCCCCATTCCTACGGTTAAGGTTAATGCAGCACCCGTAGGTGGTGGGACTACAACTAAACCGGGAGCCCCCGCTGCTGCTTCCACAACGGTAGCCGCCGATGTCACTACGGTTGGGACTGGTTCCACTAAAGCTGTAGATGCCACGACCGCAGCATCAGAGGTTGTGCCGCCTACCGCGACCACCGCACCAGCGGTTGTGCCGCCTACCGCGACACCGATACTAGGGGGTTCCACAACTACGGCGACTCCAACAAACATCTCGGCTCCAGTTGTGGTTCAACCAACCAGCACTAATCCGCCACCAGCACCGACCAAACCAACGCCAACGCCCATACCGGCCGCTGCACCGACAGCAGTGCCACCAAAGGCAGTGCCGACAAACACGCCAGCGCCAACAAACACGCCGTTGCCGCCAACGCCGACCTTTACGCCGATAACGCCAACGCCGACCTTCACTCCAACGCCGACCTTTACGCCCGTGCCGACAATTCCCGTGCCGACAAACACGCCCGTGCCGACAAACACGCCAACGCCGACAAACACGCCAACGCCGACAAACACGCCGAGGCCAAAGCGCACACCGGTGCCGACCTCCACGTCGAGGCCAACGGCAACGCCAGTGCCACCAACGGCAACGCCGTAGCCATATGCTGCTGGTCCACCAACATGTTAAAGGTTAGCTGGAATGTTTCTACTCAACCAACCCAGGTTACAGTGAGGATCAACCGACGGCAACCAACCTAGGTTACGTTGATGCGGTATCCCACTGAAATAGGTGATAAGGTGGGAAAGGGCTCCGTACCTTGAGGGGAAAGGGAAGACCGCTTATCGAAGCGGTTCCCTCCCGAAGCACGTATGTAGTAGGGATTTCTAATCCCGAAGTTGCAACCGTATGTAGTAGGGATTT
>JACAUC010000042.1 GCA_013390945.1 Candidatus Chloroheliaceae bacterium | reverse complement strand
CATCGGCACGGCGATTTTTCGGGATTGGAAATCCCTCTTACATCGGCACGGCGATATTTCGGGATTGGAAATCCCTCTTACATCGGCACGGCGATATTTCGGGATTGGAAATCCCTCCTACATTTGGTAAATTTTTTAGATTTAACGGCTATTCGGTTGATCCACCAAGTAATTCAAAATCTTTGGTTCCAATCAGGTCGCCGATAGCACTGAGGAGATAAACGAACTCGATTTTAAGACGCAAGGTTTCGACGAACTCCTCGATGGTAAGGTGATTTACGCGCGGGTTTAGCTTGCAGCTAACCATCAAGATAAAGGCTTTAACTGCTTGTAACTGCCATTCTTTGCGTTCGTTTTCTTCTACCCAGACCCGCCGCCAGATAGGGTGATAGCCTTGCATTAGATGGATAGTCATGGTATTGATCCAACGTTGACTCTGACCTGGCACAGGACAATAGATAATTTCACTCAATTTGCGGCTAGTATAACCCAAAGAGGCCACAAAAGGCGCATCTTTGGGTATTAGATTATCTAGCTTTAAAATTAGTTCACCATAGTTTTTAAACCGCTCTTCAGGTGCAGCAGGCGAATGTAAAATATTTACGTGTCGCCGCCGCAAGTATGGAGGTTGGGCCTCGGTATTTGCGCGGAGAAAGGGTTCCCAAGTTTTAGCCTCAGTGTAGGAAAAGACTACGAGGCGCGAATTATCCCGGTCGGGGCCATCCAGATACATTTTAGCATCCAAGAAGTCAATCAACCGCGTTAGATCTTCAGGTTTCACGACATAGCGGTCATCACCCGCCGTAATACAGAGGTTATAGTCACCAGTTCTTGCCATTAAATATAAGGCGTGAAAACCCCGGCATATCTACCTAGGAGAACACGCCTCTCCCTTCTTTTAACTCTTGTCCCTCTAATTTCAAATTAAATTCCTATTGACCAACCCCATGCCTTGTAAATGACCTCGATTGTGTGGAAAACCAATCAATTAGCAGAGGCGAGGAAGAGGCCCAATAGCCCAACCATAAGCCGTAAAGTTTTTTGAGCCGCGCTCACTTCCTGCCCTTCTCGGCTGGCATTAATAATCTCTTGCGCCAAGCCAAGGGCAGCTTGAATAGCCTGTGGCGTATCTAAGTCATCGTCCAGTGCAGTCAAAAATCCGGCTAACCACGCCGCAAATTCTAGCCCCGCGCCCCCGCTGCTACTGTGGGCCTCCAGTGCTTGACGCAACACTGCCACCTGACCTTCGGCTTGGGTAACACCAGTAGCTTCATAGTGGAGCGGAGTGCGATAATGGGTCGAAAGTAGGTAAAGGCGGAGGGCATCGGGCGAAAATTCCTTTAAAGCATTGCCTACCAAAACCAAATTACCTAGCGACTTACTCATCTTTTCGCCGCCGAGGTGTACCATCCCAACGTGCATCCAGTACTTGACAAAGGGAGAGGTACCGGAACAGGCTTCGCTTTGAGCAATCTCACTGCTGTGGTGCGGAAAGATTAAATCTGCGCCTCCCCCATGAATCTCAAACCGGGTTCCCAAATGCTTCAAACCAATCGCACTACACTCGATATGCCAACCAGGACGACCTTGCCCCCAAGGACTCTCCCAAAACGGTTCATTTGGTTGCGCCGCCTGCCAGACAATAAAATCCAAATCGCTCTCTTTGGCCGGGTTGCCGGGCGCATCAGCCAAACTATCGGTGGCTCCTGCTTGGGCCTTCTCCAACAGTTCCTGCTCGCCCAAATGGGCTAGTTTGCCATAATCTTGAAAACTAGCCGCCCTAAAGTAGACATTACCATCACGGGCAGGATAGGCAAAACCCTTTTCCACTAGCCCCTGTACAATCTCAATTATCGTGGAGACTTCGGTGCTGGCAGGTATATAGCGGTCGAAAGGCTGTACGTTTAGGGCCGTCAGGCTATCTAGGTAGATTTGGTTCCAACGCTTGCCGAGTTCGTCATAAGCTACCCCATCTCGTCTGGCTCGCTTGATAATATCGTCATCAATATCGGTTAAATTCTGAACGTGGCAGACCTCATAACCGAGGTATTCTAAGTAGCGGTGCAAAGTATCAAAAAAGACCCCCACCATCGCATGTCCTATATGGCTAGTGTCATAGGGTGTGACACCACAGACGTAGATACCCACCTCTTTACTACCCGGATTAACCGGCTCGAACGGCTCTTTTTGTTGCGAAAGGGTATTAAATAAATTCAGCATTTAATAAATTTTCTCCTTTATGTGGAAAAACGTAAAAACAAAACAATCTTAGTATTTATAGTCACCTTAAAATACTCGGCGATAGCTACCCCCGGTAGCCAAACCACTTGCTCCGGTTCCTCCTCTTCGGCAGGACGGATAACCAGCGGCCAAGTTGGGCGAGCCTCACGCCCAATTTTAGCGTCCACCATTAAGTCCTGCACCTTGCGTCGTCCCGGCGCACCCAAGGGCCGAAATTTTTCCCCCGGTTGGCGGGAACGAACCAGCAGCTTTGGCCCGGTACGTGCATAATCGAGGTAGGCCACCTTTTTATCGCTGGTCTTAAAAAAATCCGGCTCATCTCCAGTAGGCCAAAGGAGTGAGGCTTCCAATCGCCAACCCGGTTCGGCTTCCAATAGAGCAGGCGGCTGCAATTCAAAAATCGCTCCCGAACTAACGGCCTGCACCACCGGACGGAACCGCCTTAGCCCCACTACCTGCTCAGTTACAAAACCAACCAAACCACCGGGCAAGTTTACTACAATTTTACCAGAATTTAGCAATAGTTCGGTATCGGCTGCATCCAAATTCTCAAGTGAGCCATTTAGGTGAAGATAAGCCCGACGCAAAAGGCGACGCTGCAAAGCAATCAACTGGCTACGAAAATAGCCCACCTCAAATTCTACACTATCTGATTGACTTAAAAGAGCGTGACATTCAAATTCAGTTTCGGTCAGATGGTCAAGTAATTTCTGCTCATCGTGCATCAGCGTAGCAAGACGCACCAACCCGGCTTTAACGCCAGCCTTACCATTCTTTTCTAGGTAGGGCAATAGGTCAAGGCGCACCCGATTGCGAGCATAATGGAGGTCGGTATTAGTCTCATCGTGGCGGGGTTCTAGGGCTTGCACAACACAATAAGCTTCAATTTCATTGCGCCAGACCGTCAAAAGCGGTCGTCCCACCTGCACTTCCCTTATAAAAGCTGGATCAACCTCAAAGGAGGCCGCGAGGCGCGGGTCAAGTGGTGGTAAGGGAGCAAGTGGGGCTATCCCGGCCAGCCCATGGGGGCCAGTTCCGCGTAAAAGCCGCAGCAGAACCGTTTCGGCTTGGTCATTGGCGTTATGGGCCAATAGTAGGAGGGGTAAGTGCAACTGACTGAGCAGGTGGGCAAAAAAGGCATAGCGCACCCGCCGGGCCGCATCTTCGAGCGAAAGTTTATGACTTGCCATAAAGCTGGGTACATCATACTCCGCTAAGTGGCACTCTATTCCAAGTTGTTCACACAAACGAGCCACATAGTCAGCATCCGCCGCCGCACTTTCCCCCCGGAGGCGGTGATTCAGGTGGGCCACCTGAATCGAAAGGCTGGGATAAGTAATTTGGTGTAAGGCGTGAAGCAAAGTCACCGAATCTGTCCCACCTGAAACGCCCACCAACAGACGCACAGTAGTCTGGTTGGGTGGTAAGAACCTAGCGGCATAGTGGGCTAGGAATTTTTGGATCGCTTCCGGTGGAGTTAAAACTTTCATCGCTAATTGCTTACAAAGAAAAACACACTTGCCCAAGTGCAAGTGTGCCGAATTAAGAATGATTGCGGGGACAGGATTCGAACCTGCGACCTTTGGGTTATGAGCCCAACGAGCTGCCACTGCTCCACCCCGCGCCGTTTTATTTATAGGGTGATTATATAGGGGTGTTAACCATTTGTCAAATTTTTGGCGATATGGATTTGCGGTCTACAAGAGACCGGAATTGGGCGGATGTAGTATAATTTAGAAAGCAATAAGATTTGGCTAAAGAGAAAGAACTCTGGGAGTTGACAGGGAAATTAAGAATGGAATTTAGTAAGGTAGCAAATATATTAGAAAGAGTAAACGGTCAAGTGCGGGAACGCTGGCATTATGCATGGGAAGCCCAAACCGACGAAGCAATCGCCCCGGCTGCCATAATTACGCCCTATCGTCCCTACATCATAGAAGGTGATGGAGTAGAGCGCGAGGAGACGATTAAATGGGAGTACCAACCGATAATCCCAACTAATATCTACCATAACTCGCGGGAACAAGGCATTAGCGATGGCGCACTAATGTCGAGCGAGCCAAAAAACCATTCCTCGGTAGCGATTAGTGCCCATAACATTTATCCTGAATATTACTCCAAAATTGTAGAAGCGATCCGAACCAATGACCTAGATAACTTCTGTGACTTTATGGTGATGGAGGGGGCAAAATGGGCCTTGGTGGAAGTGCCGGTGGATGAACTGGTATCACAAACAATGGCTTATTCCCAAGAAATTGTGGATGCAATTTATTCAGATGAGAAGCTTGAACTAACTTTTGAGGAGCGGCGTGAAATAATCCGCGAGATTGATGCGCTAGGAAGACGCACCTCGGCGGCAATTATTAAAGGCTATGTAGATGGGCGCGACCGTCTCTTGATGCGGGCTCTCTCCTCCAACCGTCCCCCCAACGAAAATGTCCTAAGTCCGATTGTGAAAGGGACGGTGATGGGCGGGTTTGGCGAGCAAGTGCGCCGTTCACTAGATGAGCTAGAAGCCCTACACAAAGTAAACAGTGCCGTTAATTCCAGCCTTGACCTAGATTCGGTGCTAAACCTGACGGTGCAGGCGGTCGCGGAAGTGATGGCCGTAGATGTTTGCTCCATCTACGTCTTTGAGCGTGGCGACCGCAATGAGGAAGAGCGCATGATTCTGCGAGCCGCAAAAGGGTTAAATGCCCGCCTAATCGGAAATGTCACCGCCCAAGTGGGCGAAGGCGTAACCGGAGCATCGGCGAAAGTAGGTAAACCCATTTCAGTCTATGACATCTGGGCCGATAGTCGCTTCCGTTATGTCCCCTCTTTGGAGGAAGACACTAGCCGTTCGATGCTAAGTGTACCAATCATTCTCTTCACACGCGAAAAACTAGTAGGCGTAATCAATGTCCAGTCGCGTAGCTACCGCAACTGGACGACCGAGGAGATTCGCTTTGTAGAGATGGTAGCAGGTGAAATTGCCCTCGCTATCGAAAACGCCCGGCTTTATCAGCAAACCGACGAGCGGTTGCGCCAAAAATTCCAAGAGTTAACTACCCTACAAAAAGTCTCCAACCTAATTGCCGCTACCCTCAACCTTAATCAAGTCTTAAACCTGATTGTCCAACAGGCCGCCCAATTGGTTAAAGCAGATATGGCCTCCATCTATGAGCTAAAGCAAGGTAGCCAATATCTTACTATCGTTGCCAGTCATGGGCTAAGCGAAGACTACACCAAAAATATGCGGGTAAAGCTAGGAGATGGCCCGGTAGGGCGTTCTGCCGAGTTAAATCGTCCGGTCAATGTTTGGGATGCTCATTTTGAACTACATCCGGGCGAAGAGTTTTATTTTAACAACCAGTACCACTCCGCGATGTGCGTACCCCTAGCCGGGGCACGGGGAGTCTTGGGTGTAATTTGTCTCTACACCCACGAACAACATCACTTTAACGACGAGCAACTGCAAATTATTTCGACTTTTGCTGACCAAGGCGCGATTGCAATTGAAAACGCCCGGCTTTATGAAGAAGCCAAGCGTGGCCTTTCGATTAAGTCTACTCTACTACAAGAGATGCACCACCGGGTACGCAACAACCTGCAAACAGTCGCCGCGTTGCTCTCGATGCAAATGCGTCGCTCTACCGTTAAAGAAGTGGCGGGGCCACTTTCGGAGAGTGTAGCCCGAATCCAATCCATTGCTGCCGTCCACGATCTGCTTTGTCGCGAAGATATTGGTGTCACCACCGTCAATGCGGTTGCCAAAGAAATTTGCGATATTGCTGCCGTCAGTTTAGTGCCACCAGATAAGCGGATTCGTTTCAAGATTGATGAGGGGCGCGTACCTATCGCCAGTAAGGAGGCCACCCTGCTGGCAATCCTGATTATGGAATTGGTCTCTAACGCTATCTTTCACGGTCTGGACGAACAAAGCGAGGGTGAAGTGCGGATCAGTGCTTTCACCAATGAAGGCCGTACCCAAATCGAGGTACGCGATAATGGCAAAGGTTATCCCGCCGATTTTGATATTAAAACGGCTCGCACTGGACTGGGCCTCCAGATTGTACAAACCCTCGTGACTAAGGATCTGCAAGGTTCTCTTAGGATGGAAAATGTCAATAATTGGGCTACAGCTACCATTGTCTTCAACAGCGTCTATGGGCAAGCCACCGAACCTGAACTGACCAATATGGCCGGGTATTAATGGCACTTCCATATATATGGCGATTTAGCCCTAATCGCCTACCACCTTATCTAACACTTCGAGCCTTGCCCAAAATCCGGTTCAAGGCGGGGCAAATATTAAAGACCTCTTTTCTCCCGAATTGACAAGTTAAGCCAGTGTATAGTATAATCCTATTGTTGTTAAGGGCTGTTAGCTCAGTTGGTAGAGCGCTTCGCTTACACCGAAGATGTCAGAGGTTCGAGTCCTCTACCGCCCATTTTCCCCACAACACTTTCCCAAGTTCAAAATCCTACTAAAGCAGTAAGAGGCGTGGTTCCACCCGGTGATTAAAACTTTGCCAAGCCTTGACGCAAGATTCGTATCCAATTCCTATAAAAGATATTTTTCACATCCTCCTCGCTAAAACGGTGTCTAAGTAATTCGTCCGCCAAGAGATAAAGATCTTGGACTTTTTGCATAGGCCGGGGAATCAATTCAGCACCATAGCCGCCATCAAAATCGGTACCTATTCCGATAGAAAGCGTGTTACCCGCGAGGTCACAGATATGGCTAATATGGCGTACCACATCTTCTAGGGTTGCATCCTCTCGACCCGTCAAAAAGCGGTTATAGAGTACCACCCCAATAACCGCTTGCCGCTCTAGCAACCGGGAAAGCATTGCATCACTCAACTGGCGGTCGGTATTAATAAAATGACGGCAATTGGAATGGCTGGCAAGCACCGTCCCGTTATAAGCTTCAAGTGCCTGATAGAAACTCTCCTCGGCCATATGGCTGAGATCAAGGATAACCCCTAGTCGCTCCATTTCGGCCAACAACCTATAACCAGCAGGCGTAAGTGGCCCCGGTTCGTCCGTACCACCACAATACCGTGTGCCATGCCAAGCCGGGCCAACCAACCGCAAACCTTGTGCAACCCACCCGGCCAGTTGTTCTGGTTCGGTAAGGGGGTCAGCTCCTTCCATCGAGATAATTATACCCAGTCGGGCAGGTTCCAGCGTAACATTTGCCAAAAATTTGTCCAATTCTGTCGCCGAACAAATCAACACTACCTGTTCATTCTGAGCGGCGAGAGTCCGGTAAAAATTAAGCTGCATCTGACCTTGAGCATAAGCCTCCGCCGGGGTGTGATAGCACATTAGCCCTTCGATTTCGGCAGAAGAAGCCGCCCTTTCGGGTAGTAGATAGATGGTTCCAACGACAAGGCGTACCCCCGCCTCTAACAAATCGGGGAGGCTGAGTAGACGTTGCCCAGCCTTTTGGGTTAGGCTGACATCCTCCTGACATTTGCTCACCCGCCGGGTAAAATCGCGTCCCAACGCTACCACATTCCAAGCAATATCTTCATGGCTATCTACAATGTAACCAAATTCCACTATCTCTCCCCTTTAATTAAGTAACACAGCAATTGGTTACTGTGTTACTTTCCCATTTAATCAGGATTTAATCAGGCGATTACGGGTAGGTGGGCCAACGCTTCCTTCACTCTTTCCTCTGGGTAGACAAAATCTGGTAGATTACTGCCGAGGTAGTTCTCGTAAGCCGCCAAATCAAAATGCCCATGTCCAGACAAGTTAAAAAGAATCGTTTTAGACTCACCCGATTCGCGGCAGCGCAGTGCCTCATCCATCGCCGCCCGAATAGCATGGCTAGGTTCAGGGGCGGGTAAAATACCCTGCGCGTGGGTAAAGGTAACTGCCGCCTCAAAGACCGGGTTCTGGGGATAGGCAACCGCCTCTAGTACGCCCAAGTGGTAAAGATGGCTGATAAGCGGGGACATTCCGTGATAGCGCAGACCACCAGCATGAATACCTTCCGGTACAAAATCGTGGCCCAAAGTATACATCTTTACTAATGGAGTCAATTGGGCGGTATCGCCAAAGTCGTAGGTATAGATTCCTTTAGTCAGACTAGGACAAGCGGCAGGTTCCACCGCAACAATCCGAATATTTTTACCCTCAAATTTATCTTTAATAAAAGGGAATGCAATTCCGGCAAAATTACTGCCGCCACCCGCACAGCCGATTATCACGTCCGGGTAAAATCCAGCTTTTTCCATCTGAAGCTTGGCTTCCTGCCCGATAACAGTCTGGTGCAGCAGCACATGGTTAAGTACACTACCCAACGCATATTTAGTATCTTCACGCTGTACTGCATCCTCGACCGCCTCGCTGATTGCAATACCCAAGCTACCGGGCGAATTGGGATCGGAGGCTAGAATGTTTCGACCGGATTGGGTGGTATCGGTAGGGCTGGCTAAGACTTTGGCCCCAAAGACCTCCATCAGCGAGCGACGGTAGGGCTTTTGCTGGTAGCTCACCTTCACCATATAGACCAGACATTCCAGCCCGAACATTTGGCAAGCCATCGCCAAAGAGATACCCCACTGCCCGGCCCCCGTCTCAGTAGTCAGACGCTTAACGCCTTCCATTTTGTTGTAGTAAGCTTGGGGTACGCTGGTATTGGGCTTGTGGCTCCCGGCAGGGCTAACTCCCTCGTATTTGAAGAAGATTTTAGCCGGAGTATCCAGCAATTTCTCCAACCGTTTGGCCCGGTAGAGGGGTGAGGGTCGCCAAAGCCGGTAAATCTCCTGCACCTCTTCGGGGATTTCGATGTAACGCTCTTGGCTTACTTCCTGCTTGATTAACTCCATCGGGAAGAGCGGAGCCAAATCCGCCGGGCCTATCGGCTGATGCGTACCTGGGTGTAGCGTAGCAGGTACAGGTTCGGGTAAATCCGCTTGAATATTGTACCAAGCGGTCGGCATCTCCTTCTCTTCAAGCACAAAGGTGGTATATTCCGCCATAATTTGTTTCTCCTCTTCTTGGAAAGCTAGAAAACAGCATTGTCTACAATTTTTCTAATAGCAGATTTTACCACGTCTGGCTACTTTGCGTTACTGAGAAGAAGAGAGGGACTAGGCTAAACCTTACAGCCCACAAAGAAAAGGGCTAAGTGATTTCCAGCCAATTCTAGGCTCCGAATTTGGCAAGGCATGGGGGTAAAAATGTTATAATAACAACCCAATAGTACGCGATTTGGAAAAGGTTTAGATTTAGAAAACGAAGTAAGCAAGGTAGAAGGTAAAAAGTAAAATGCCAAAAAACAAGAAGGGTAAGGGGCCATTGGGCGGTACTCCTAGCATAAAGACGCAACAGCTTGAAATTCGGCGGCAGGTGAAACAAGCCGAGCAACTTTGGCAAAAAGGGGATGCTGCCGGGGCACTTGAACTCTTGGAAGCGATCCTCGAAAAACATCCTCAACACCCTGACCCGGAGTTGCTCTTTATGACCGGGGTACTCTATGTCGAAATCGGAATGTTGCACGAGGGTTTGGAACGAGCAGAAGAGGCCGATGAGCTTGAGCCAAATAATCCCCAGATTTTAAGTTTTCTAGGCTTGACTTACCTTCTAACCAATCATCCGGCTCACGCCCTGATGACCTACCGGGAACTGCGCTCGGCAGATGAAGAGGCTATCGCCTTTGGCCCAGAAGAACGTGAACGGATAAAAACCCTAGAACAAGTTTTCCAACAGGAAGCCGATAATCTAGGGGTAGTGCGGGTTAAAATAGAACAGGCGATGGTTCTGATGGAACGGGGTGAAATTGCTTTCTTGCGGGGCAATGCAAGTGAGGGGGTGCAATATTTGCAGCAGTCCATTACGATGATCCCCAAATGGGCCGCACCGCGCAACAATCTAACACTCTATCTGTGGGGAATCGGGCAGGCCGAAGACGCTTGGACAACCGCCCGCAGTGTCCTAGAAGAGCTAAATCCCGAAGATTATCAAGCTCTAAGCAACCTGACCTTCCAACTGGCGGTAAGCGGGCGCACCGACGAAGCTCGGCAATATTTACAACGCTTGCTCACGGTTTTTGAGAAACTGACTCCTATTCAGCAACCTGAAGACGAATTCATTGATGAAGTGGTGCTAGAAGCAGCTATTCCGCTCTACTTCAAGACGGCGGAAGCATTAGCCGCTCTGGATGAAGATCAGCAGTTATTTGATCTGCTTAAAAGGGGCGAAGCACTGGTTCTCGATTATGACCACTTTTTCTTTCGCCTGCTAACGGCAGCGGCTTGGAATCTGGGACGGTCAGAGGAAGCCCAGCAATATTGGGCAAAGATAGAGGAAGACGAAAAGAGACGTACCGATCATGGGATTGAAGCCGCGATGACCCGACTGCGCCCATCAGAGGTTCCCGCTTGGCGGATGCCCTATTTCGAGGCCAGTGATCTGGTTCCACCCGACGTAATGCGCCAAATAGTTATCTTTGATGAAAAGAGCGGCAGCTTTAATAAAGAGCGGATGAGTGCGGGCTATACCCGCTTAACACCCTACTATCCCTTTCTAAGGAGCCAGTTGCAAACGATAGCCGTTGGCGAATTTATGCTGGCAGAGGCTACCCTCGCCATACTGGTAGCTACCGGAACACCTGAAATATTTCAGCCACTCCAAGATTTTGCGCTTGGCGTAGAGGGCTTAGAAGAGGTTCGCCAAATGACCGTTTCACTTTTGCTAAAAATAGGGCAATTGCCCTCGGAGGGTGAAATCCGTTTCTGGAGAGAAAAGTCCGCCGAATGGCAGCAGATTCCAGTAGCCGAGTTTCCGCCGACCAACTTCAAAATAGAATAAACGTTTACCGGGTCTTTTTCTAAATCAGTGGTTACTGACTAGCTGACTTACTACCCCAATTTGGGTCTGTGGGATGCTTAGGCGGGTTGCACTCCATCGGCTGATCTTTTACTTAGCCAAAATAGAGGGATGGCACAAACACTCAAAAGGCCACCAACCGTCATAGAAAATGGGGTGCCTAACCAACTTGCCAGCCACCCCATTAAGAGACTCCCTATTGGGGTAGTACCGGCAAAAACCAACATGTAGATCCCCATTACCCGGCCCCTTAGAGCAGCAGGGACCGCATCCTGAACGGAACTATTAGACGACGTAAAAACGGAAATGGAAGAGAGACCAATTAATAACATAAAAAAGAAGCTCACTATATACCACTCCGACCAAGCGACTCCTACCTCGGCTAAACCAAAGAGTAGTACCATCGCCAATACCCAGCGTTGGGTTGGGCGATGACCCTGAACGGCTAAAGTCAGGGCCATGCCCAGCGCACCCATACCCAAGGCGGCCATCAACACACCATAGCCTTCAGCACCCACGTGCAAGTAGGTACGAGCCAACACTGGTATCCAGACATTATAGTTAACGCCAAAAGTACCCATCATGCCTACCAAGAGAATAAGCGAACGAATCTGAGGAGAGCGATAGATATAGCCAAAGCCTTCTTTAAGGTTTTTCAAGATAGAGTCGGGCTGCTTTTTAGAGGGCAAGTTATAGAGTTCGGCGGTATTCATTAGGAACAACCCATAAATAACTCCAATGTAGCTCAAGCCATTGATCCAGAAGGCAAAAGCTACCCCGGCCAAGGTGCTACCGAGCAAAGTCTCCCCCAAACCAATAATAAGACCCGCCAACGCCGGGCCGACAAAGCGAGCCGCATTAAAAATGGAGGAGTTGAGAGCCACGGCGTTCACCAAGTCTTCCTTGCCCACCATATCAGGCACAAACGACTGACGAGCAGGCATATCCAAAGCATTGGCAAGTCCCAGACAGGCGGCTAATAGATAGATTTCCCACAATTGAACCCAGCCAGTAGTCGTCAGTAGGGCTAAGATAAAAGCAAAGAGCATCGAAGAAGTTTGGGTTAACAAGAGCATCGAGCGTTTGGGGTAGCGGTCGGCCAAGACTCCGGTAAAGACCGAAAAAAGCATCACGGGCAAAAACTGTAAGGCACTGACCACACCCAAAGCAAAGGGGTCATTATTGGTTAGCTTCAGCACCAGCCAAGCCTGCGCCAAGTTTTGCATCCAAGTTCCGATTAGCGAAACAAGTTGCCCCGTCCAGAAGAGCCGATAATTGCGATGTTTAAGGGAAGACCCGCCTCTTACCAGATAGAGCCGAAGTCCCTGCCAAAAACCTAGTTTAGCCCTAACTTCTTCCGTAGCCGAAAGTAGACCAACCGAATCATTTTTAGTTGTAACTTGGATTGACTTTGATTTTTTATCAGGCATGCCAAAATTATTCAAAGGATCAGTCTAACTCTGAGAAGCGAAGATTTAATTTACTTAGACAGAGAGGACTATAAAATAAAAAAAGGATGGCGGAGAGGGAGGGATTCGAACCCTCGAAGGAGTTTTAAGCTCCTTAACCGCTTAGCAGGCGGCCCCGTTCGACCACTCTGGCACCTCCCCATATTTTATTGTTAGAACCTAGAATTAAGAAAGTGGATGTATTATCTACCTCAAAATTCTACTGGCGGAGAGGGAGGGATTCGAACCCCCGGAGCTTTCGCTCTACAGTTTTCAAGACAGTCGCCATCGTCCACTCGGCCACCTCCCCTGAGAGTATTGCGCTTCCAAGCTTTCCGGCTCTCCCGCACAATGGTCATTATACCTACCTTAGTGGTAGTTGTCAAACCTGATAAGTCGTTGAGTCGTTGGAGAGCAAGCGGCAATGGATTTATAACCTTTCCACTAGCCACTCTTAAAAACTTTTACAACTTATTAAAATCCTGTTAATCACTCCTTAATTTGCGGTTAAAGACTACTTGCTAAGCTAAGCTAGTTGACTGCCAAAATGGGTGATAAACCGCTATCACTCTTTAGCTGCTTTTTAATTTAGACCTGTCTTTGAGTAGTATCCGACACGTTAAATTTATAGTCAAACTTTTGTCTACTTGAACGCAAGAGACATTTGGTTTTTATCGTTTTGGCGAAGGCAACCAACCGCCAAAATTTTCAGGTTAATTAAATCAATTCAGGCTAGAGGAGAGAACTAAATGATTAGATTTCAACCATTGGCGAAGCGCTCCAGCCTCGGAATAGCCTTTGCTATTTTAGGGATGTTGTTGCTGACCGCCTGTGGAGACACGGCTACTAACACTGCCGCCCCCGCTGCCTCAAGCGCAGCAGGTACTACTGCAGCCTCAACTACCGTTAAGGCTGGACAGAAACCCTCGGATATTGTAAGTGGGGTAAAGAACGGCAACTACTTTGATGTAAAACTCGCCGATGGCTCTACCGTCACCCAAAACGATTTCAAGGCACAGGTCAAAAAAGACGGTCAAGTCATCTCCTACGGTATGCCCGACGATTGGGCTAACCTAGGCGGCTTGTGGAAGGATATGTCTACCTACTACGGCATTACTCACAAGGATACCGATATGTCCTCTGCCGAAGAGATTCAGAAATTTGACGCAGAGAAGAACAACCCGGTAGCCGATGTAGGCGACATTGGAATTGCTTTTGGTAAGGTAGCAATAGATACGGGTGTCGCGGCTTGCTACAAAAACTCACGCTGGGATGAAATTCCGGCAGAGTTGAAAGACCCTAACGGTTGCTGGGCCGCAGAATATTACGGAGCCATTGCCTTTGTGGTCAACACCAAGTTGGTTAAAAACCCACCCCAGTCTTGGGCTGACTTACTCAAACCGGAGTATAAAGGTCTCGTAGCCATGGATGACCCACGTCAAGCCGCCGTCGCCCTCAACGGTGTCGTGGCCGCCGCTTACGCCAACGGTGGAAGTGAGACCAATATTCAGCCCGGTATCGACTATTTTGGCAAGCTCTTCAAATCGGGCAATCTCAAACCCACCAAACCAACGGTCGCCAATCTTCAGTCTGGTGAAGTAGCTATCGCCATCCTGTGGGATTACCTAGGCTTGGGCTACCGGGATCAGGTCGCCAAAGATCAGCCGTTGCAAGTTATTATTCCTTCGGATGGCTCGGTCGCTGGCCCTTACGTCGCGGTTATCAACAAATATTCGGCTCGTCCGGCAGCGGCTCGCGCCTTGAACGAATGGATCTTCTCCGATGCTGGTCAGATCAGCTATGCCAAAGGCTACGCTCGTCCTATTCGCAAGGTAAAACTGCCGGATGACGTTGCCAGCAAAATGTTGCCGGATAGTGCCTATGCTCCGGTCAAATTCTTCAAGGATTATACGGTGCTGGATAACACCAAAACGATAATTTCCAACGATTGGGCTGGCAAAGTATTGGGCCAGTAATTCCCCAAACGATAACTAAAGGATAAAGGGTGAAACCGCAATTTCACCCTTTATCCTTTGTTTCATTTTAGTAAAGAAATAAATAAAATTATGGCGGTTATTTCAGTCGAACAAAAAATTAATCTTAAACCTAAGCAAGGAATAGTTAAAAAAAACTTGGCTTGGCTGGGCTTGCTTCCCTTTATTCTCTTTTGCGGAGCTTTTGAGCTATTGCCCATGGGCTTTATGCTAGTCGGTAGCTTCCTTGATACCAAAAAAGGTACTTTCACTCTATCCAATTACCAAGATGCCTTAACCAAACCCTTCTATTTAAACGCCTTTCTAAATAGCATCTACGTTTCGCTAATCACTGCCGGAGTAGGAACAATCTTAGGTGGTCTGATCGCCTACAGTGCCTTAACCAGCCGCCGAAGCTGGGTGCGAAGCGGCGTAATAACCCTTTCCAATGTCACCGCCAATTTTGCAGGTGTGCCACTGGCCTTTGCCTTTGTAGCCACCTTGGGGAGTACTGGATTGGTCAGTGTTTTCTTGGAAAAGTCTATGGGAATTGATTTTTTCAGCAAGGAGTCAAATCTTTACAAATTTGGTGGACTCTGTCTGGTTTATATCTATTTTCAGTTGCCTCTAATGGTGCTTTTAATCACTCCTGCCCTCAAGGGGCTACGCCGAGAGTGGCACGAAGCGGCAGCCAGCTTGGGCGCTAGTATTTGGCAATACTGGCGCCATATTGGACTTCCGGTACTCTTTCCAGCTTTGGCCGCTTCTTTTGTGCTACTGATGGCTAACGCTTTTGGAGCCTATGCGACGGTCTATGCTCTGGCACAAGGTTATATCAACCTTACTCCGATTCAGATCGGCTTCCTGATAAATGGAGATGTCGCCCTGAATACGGGCTTGGCTAATGCCCTCGCCACCTTGATGATTGTGCTAATGGCTGGGATGTTGTTTGCCTACCAGCAATTGAATAAACGCTCACGTCGGTGGATCAGATGAGAAAAATAACTCAATTTCGACCGGGTGGCTCACTGGTACTCGTTCTCTTTGCGGTCTATATGTTAGTGCCACTCTTGGCTACCCTCAACTTCAGTCTAACACTGGGCGAAAACTATACCACGGTCGCCTATGAAAAATTATTAAGAAATGAGGCACTCTTTGAGGCACTCTGGCACTCCCTCTTATTGGCGACGCTTACCGTCTTAGGCAGCCTAATCTTAACTCTACCAACCCTTTACTGGGTTCAGCTTAAACTGCCCCAAGCCAAACCTTTGCTAGAGTTTTTTACCCTGCTACCCTTTATCGTTCCCCCTATAGTAATGGCCCTAGGTCTCATCCGCATCTACAGTTCCGGGCCTTTCCCCATTACAGGTACGCCCCAAATCTTGGTCTTTTCTTATATGATGGTCTCGCTACCCTTTATGTTTCGGGCAATAGATAATGCGCTACAATCCATAGACACCCACACCCTAACCGAGGCCGCCCAAAGTTTAGGGGCTGGAACATTCACTACCCTGCGCTATATAATTATCCCCAACATTCTGCCCGGTATAGTTAGCGGCAGTTTACTGGTCTTTTCAAGTGCGTTGGCCGAATTTGCGCTGGCTAATCTGCTGGTAGGTTCGGCTTGGACAACCTTCCCGGTTTTTGTATCTAACGTAGGACGAGCCGATGGTCGGCAAGCGGCAGCCCTAGCCGTGATTAGCTTTGTCATTACTTGGCTCGTCTCTATTACTATTCTCTGGTCGGCTAATCGTGCGCCGGGACAAAACAATATTAGCCTAAATCGCTAATAATTAAGATAATATAAAGGTATTCATGAGTTTTCTTGTTCTCAACCAACTCAAAAAAGCTTTTGGCACTGCCCTAGCGGTAGATAATTTTGAACTGGAAGTGGCTAAAGGCGAACTGGTAACTTTTCTAGGGCCAAGTGGCTGCGGCAAAAGCACTACTTTGCGGATAATCGCCGGATTCGAGACCTGCGACGGAGGCCAAATTTGGATGAATCAGCAGGAGATAACTCATCTGCCTGCTAACCGCCGTAAGATAGGGATGGTCTTTCAATCCTACGCGCTTTTTCCCAATATGACCGTAGCCGAAAACATTGGCTTTGGTCTCAAGCTGGCTAAGGAAAAACCACCAATTATTAAAAAGCGCGTGAATGAAATGCTTTCTCTGATACGGTTGGAAGTTTTGGCGCAGCGTTACCCCCACCAGATTTCCGGGGGACAAGCCCAGCGGGTGGCCCTAGCCCGTGCTTTAGCCCCCCAACCTCAATTATTGCTGCTGGACGAGCCACTTAGCGCCCTCGATGCCTTAATCCGCCGCTCTTTGCGAGCCGAAATTCGCCAGATTCAGCAACAATTGGGAATTACTACCATCTTTGTAACGCACGACCAAGAGGAGGCACTCTCTTTGTCGGATCGAATCGTGGTAATGAACCAAGGCCGAATTGAACAGATTGGAACGCCTTTTGAAATCTATAACTATCCCACCACCAATTTTGTAGCCTCCTTTATCGGTACGCTCAATATGCTACCCGCGCGAGTAACAAATGCTGCTAAGGGCGAAATAAACTTAGGTGGACATACGGTTAGAGTGGCCGGGCCTTTGAGTCAGTCGGACAATACCGAAATTACCCTAGCATTACGTCCTGAAAACCTTAAAATAGTAGAAGTAGAAGAGGAAGGGCTTAGTGCTACTGAAAATTTTGTCCACGCCAAAGTAAAGGAAGTCTCACTACTAGGAGCAGTAGTGCGAGTACGTCTCTCGTTGGCAGAAGTTTTACTAGAACTCGATATGTTCAACTCCCGCCATCTAACCTTACCCGTACCAGGGGCAGAGGTAAAACTCTCCTTCCCAATAGATAGCGGCCTCATTTTGACTAAGCCAAATACGACAATCCCCTGACAACTCTACGGTTTAAAATCATTCACATTCCCCAAGGAATCTGGCGACGGGAGGAGAGGCCGGGAAAAACGCCACCCTCCACTATCTGTTTCAGTTGTTGGAAAAATAGCTCTACTTCGCGCTCTTCTAGGAGTTCTTCAAGCTGGTGGCGCAGATTGGCGACACGAGCCGGAGCGGTAACAAATTCCAACAGATCATGACAAATATCTTCGGGAATAGGTTGGCCGCTATAATCCCAGATAATCGTGCGTAACTTTGGCACGCTATTAAAACAAAGGCCGTGATCTATACCCCAGATATAACCATCCAAACCTAAGAGGCAATGGGCCGCTTTGCGGTCAGCATTATTAGTGATAAGATCAAAAATAGCGATGCGTTTGAGTTCATGAGCGTGGTTCTCGCGGAACTCGTAATACTGAGCATTTTCGTTAACATCAATAAAGAGTTGCACCGTTCCGCTACCATGCGGACCATCTCGAATCGTTACAGGCGGAATAAAGTGCCAGCCAAGTGCTTCGCTCACCAAATAAGCCGCATATTCACGTTTGTAAAGTGTACCATTGGGGAAATCCCAAAGCGGAACTTCACCACGCCGGGGCTTGTAGATCACCGCATACTCGGCCCCGGTCTCTTCGTCTGCTAGGGAGGTAATAAAAGTATAGTTACTACCCCAAGGCACCAATTTAAGGGGACCAAAATTGCCCCGCTGCATAATAGCAGTCAACGTTTCCGAACTTAAAGCCAAGCGCCATGCTTTACTGGCCGCAAACTCGGCAGGTTGTTTGTGTGTAAGCTGCTCTGGGATTAAATCAAGCCTGAAGTCCACTCCGATTATTTCGGCCTCTTCTGGCTTAAATTCTTCCTCATCTCGTTTTTTGCGATTAGTCTTGCCCATAGAGTCTTTTTCTACCTCCACCTAAAAAGCGGCCCATTAACTACCGAATTGTAGAGCAGAATAAAAAGACTTGTCAATTTCAATCGCAGTCAAGTTGTGGGGGTCATCTCGCGGCAGGACGCTAGGGAAACAAACCTTCCTTAGCTTGACAGGGTATCAGACAAAGGCTAGAATCCCACTAACCCTAGCATCGGGATTAGAAATCCCTCCTACACAGGTTTAACGGTTCAGTTATCTAAGAGGTCTATTTGTCAGAGCAGATTAATTTCATAAAACCTGCCTCACTGCCCAAGGCAGAGGCTAACAAAAGAGTACAAAACCAAACCACCAAATTTTCTAAAATCCGACACCACTTGTTAGCTTTGGGTCTATATACCGTTCTGACGCTGCTCTTCGCTTGGCCGGTGCTTATGAATCTGACGCAGGGAACACCGGGCCATTTTGAGATAGACCGTAATCAAAACCTGTGGAATTTCTGGTGGTTCAAGCGTTCGTTGCTGGAGACCTTCACCAATCCCTACCAGAGCAATTTTCTCTTTTATCCGTTTGGGGTGACGCTCTACCTGCACACCTACAGCCCCTATAATTTGCTGGTAGGGCTACCACTACAACTCCTCTTTGGCCTAATTCCCGCCTATGGTCTGCTAGAGTTGAGTACCTTTATCCTCGCACCTTATGGGGGCTACCTACTAACTCGCTATTTAGTGAAAGATACTGGTGCAGCTCTCTTTGGTGGAACGGTCTTTGGTTTTTGCGCCTATCACTATAAAGAATTGCTGGTAGATCAGATAAATCTGGTCTCACTTCAATGGTTGCCTTTCTTTATCCTCTTCCTGATTAAAGCTGAGCGAGCCACTACCCGCCGCGCATTGCTGATAAACGGAGGTTTGGCCTCCTTCTTCTTCCTGCTCAATATGATGGTTGAGTTTTATTATGCTACCTATTTGGTAATGTTCGCCGGGCTATGGTGGTTATGGAGGGTGACACCTTTGTGTTGGCAAGCAATGCGGGCCAAAACCAACAAAGGGCGGGCTGTGCAGCCAATACGGTGGCTAACGATGCGGATAGTTGCCATTTTGGGATTGGCCGGGTTAATCTTTAGCCCAATACTCTATGCCACTCTCAAAGCAATTGCGAGTGGAAGGTATAAGTCACTTGAAAATAGCGGGACGAACCAGATACATTCTGCCGATTTATTAAATATGTGGCTACCACCGTCCTATCATCCTATTTGGGGAGAAAACTCAGGAATATGGAAGAACCTTAAACTGAACTCAACCGGAACGCTATTAGGATATGTGGTACTGGGGTTGGCTATCTATGCTTTGGTAAAAGTTCGGGGGCTCTGGTTCTGGGGAGTAACAGCCCTCTTCTGGTTGATCCTCTCACTTGGCCCCACTCTGAGGATTGACGGGATAGAGACGAATATACCACTACCTTATCGCCTACTGGTAAAATTACCTCTTTTCAATATTACCCGCGCTCCAGAACGCTTTGTGGTAATGGCTGTAATGTCGCTGGCGGTGTTAGGGTCTTACGGGGTAGAACGACTCTCCCACCGCTTCCCAGACTGGCGACGGGTGGGGGTGGTAACGCTGGCAATAGCTTTGCTTTACCTAGAACTGACTCCCGGTTTTCTGCCTTTACCCGATAAGATTGGGCCATTCCCCTTTGCTGAAGTAATAAAGGCCAATAACGGGCAGGTTCCAGCGGACAAGGCGATTTTAGAAATACCAATCACCAAACACCAGAATTATGATAGCCCCCGAATGCTCTACCAGATTTATCATGGAAGACCAATCATCGGCGGCTATCTCAGTCGCGAATTACGTGATCTCTACCGTGAAGGCGATTACGCCCTTTTCGATTTTATCGACTTATGGAAGGATGAGCCAGATATTGTACCACGCAAGACCGCCGAGGAGTGGCAAGGTCTTTTGAACTACACCAATATGGGTTATCTAGTTTTTTATCCCGGTGACTTTATCCGGCTCAATGATTTATCTGCGGCGCAAAACCTAATCGAACGCGCTTTAGGTAAAACCGTTCCGGTCTACCAAGACAATTTTGTCCAAGTCTACCAAATACCCCCGACTCGCCTAGAAAAGCCCGTGATAGTGCTGACGCAAGGCTGGAATAATCGGGAGATAATTGACCAAAAGACAGGTCAGGCGCAGCGCTGGATTGCACAAGAGGCCCATGCCAATATTGTAGTGGGGCCAGAGGTAAGACTAGAAGCGAACTATAACCTGCAATTAGAGGCACTTTCATTCTTCAAGACCCGCCGCTTGCAAATAATAGTTAACGGTATTTTATTACAAGAACTAACCGTTTCAGTTAACTTGGAAACCTTTACTATACCGAACCTAAAGCTAAAGCCGGGAGATAATATTCTGAGCTTGCGACCCAACCCAGCAGACGGCTATTCTATCCCCGCCGAAGTTATTGCTGGTAGTGAGGATACACGTCAACTTCGCATTGCGCTCACTTCATTAATGATTGAGCCCAAGCAACCAAATTAGGAGTAAAGGATTTTCAAGTCGGAGAGTCGCCCGATTTCGCCAGATCAAGGTAGTGCCACTAGGCGAGATGATGGAGCAATATTGAAGGGATCTCTTAACATAATAGTATCTTCCTTACTTGTTCCCGTAGAAATAATTTCCACCCGCACTCCGGTCAAAGCATTAATTCGCTGAATATAATATTGGCATTGTGGCGGCAAATCTTCGTAACGACGAATCTTAGAGGTAGAGGTCTTCCAGCCCGGCATCTCTTCATAGATCGGTTGGGCCGCTCGCAAATTCGCCAAATCACTAGGATAGCGCGAAAGTGTGGTATCGTGAACTTGGTAATGGGTACAAATTTTTAAAGTCTCATAACCATCCATGCCGTCTAGGTGAGTTAGCCCGATAGAGGTCAAGCCATTGAGTTGAACCACAAAGCGAGCCGCAACCGCATCAAACCAGCCGTAGCGCCGAATACTCTCATATACCAATGGCGCACTATATCCATTCCCCGAGGGATGACCTCTAAAGCGGGTGAGCGGTAAGCTCTCTTCTTTGGTCATTTCGGTGGGGAATGGCCCAATCTGCACCCGCGAAATATAAGAGCTAAAAACGCCTACCGCACCACTGATGGCCGAGGGCGGAATACCACTGCCACTACTGGCCGCACCTACCGTAGGAGCCACGTTGGAGACATAGGGATAAGTACCAAAGTCTAGATCAAGCATCGAACCTTGATCGCTTTCCAGCAAGACCCGATGATTACCACCACTGGCAATCGCATGTTGCAAGATTAGGCGAGTATCAAAGATGCGTTCCCGCAACTGACGACCATAGGCTAAATACTGGTGATAGATCTTATGAAGCGAAAGCGGCTCCTGATTAAAAACCTTAGTTAGAATATCGTTTTTAACGGCAAGCGTTTTAGAGAGGCGCGACAAGAATAACTCTTCCTGCAACAAATCGGCGATACGAATACCCACCCTACTAATTTTATCGGCATAGGCCGGGCCAAGCCCCGCCGCCAGCAGGTCTATGGGGGGAGTGCCGTAAGCGCGGCGTTCTTGCTCCTCTAGGATGGGATGGTAAGGCATTATAACATGCGTTTGCTCACTGATATAAAGTCGGCTAACATCAATGCCCGCTTCAGCCAGAGCGTCTAACTCTTCTACCAATTTTTGGGGGTCAACAATCATGCCTGCGCCAAGCACAGAGATAGTTTTTACATTAAAAATGCTGCGAGGAATATATTGCAGGGTAAAGCGACCGCTACTATTAACCACTGGCTGACGCACATTACCACCACCACTATAGCGCACCACCACCTTGGCGTTCTCACTAAGCAATTCGGTAAACTTACCCTTGCCTTCTTCGCCCCATTGCCCCCCTATCAAAGCCACAACTGTCATAACTGGTCGCACTTACACTTTGATCTAACATTTCAGCTAACTCGCCACGTCTAACATATATATTAGCACGTTTTGCCATATTGTGAACAGTACTTAGCGACTGTTTTTTCCAGCAAAAGGCTCCAATGTTGGGAAAAGCCAGACAAGCGGAGATCTAACTCCAGTGGAAAAGGCTTTTTCCCGGCCTGTTTTTGCACAATCAGTTTATAATCGGGTTTAGTAAGAGGAGGGAGAACATAATCAAAGGTTACGCTAAGCGTTTGGCCGGGAGGCACCACTAACTGGCTGGCAAAGACGGTGCGGTTGTTCTCTACACCTGTTACCGGGTAATTATCTACGCTAAACCCTACAGCTTGACGCAAGCGACTACCTATCGGGACGTAGACCCGTAGGTAATTCCAATAGCAACCGTTCATCATACTGGCATAACTTGAATCATACTTGACCACTTTGATACACTTGCCGGGTAAAGTACCTTCACGTACCCCGGCATAGTTGGTGTAGGTCAAGGTGAGGCTGGCAAAAAAATCGGCCTCATCACCAGCGTGGGCTACCCGATAGCTAACTTGGCTCCCGATGTTAGGGTTGACTTTGTTAAATCCTACATTTGACTCTACTACCATCAGGTAATCATTTCCATCCGACTCGGTAGATTGCCCTCCATCGAGGCCAGACCGAATCAGCAGGTCTTCCAGTGCGGGATGCTTGAAGTAAAGCTGAAGGTGTTTTTCGGCCAGAGCTTGACCTAACCGATTTGCCAGCTTTAGATAATCACGGGCCGAAGCTTGGTTAAGCCGACCTAGCAAACGGCTCAAGACCACCCCAGTAAATTCTTTGCGCTTGACCCACCAATCCTCTTTCAAATCGCTACCGGGCGGCAGATAGTAATAGCGCAACCGCTCCTCGAAATTCTGGGCGGTAAGATATTCATAGTAGTCCGGCAATTCTAGGGGGCCAAGTGCCTCAAATAGATAAGCGACCAGTTGCATATCCAAAGCCACCACATTATCTACCTTGCGGCCTTGGTGTAGCTCATAGAGCCAAGCCACTTGTTGAGCCGAGGTCGGAAAATCGGGCCACCAATTCGCATCCCGCAACAAAAAGTAACCTGCTTGCATATATTGGGCCAATGGTTCAGGCGGTGGTTCAGGCTTCACTTTAGGATTATCTAGGGCGTAACTATCTTTGAAACTAGTGAGGGAGAGCCGTCCCTTATCCAAATTTACCAAGCCCACCGCACTAATAAAACCTCCAGTAGGGCGAAGCTCGTCGCTGTTTTGCAAAAGGGCCAAATAGGTAGCAGGCTGCGCTTGGCCTAGCAATTCGGGCAATAGGGGAGACCACTCCCGCAGCAGATGGAGTACCTCTTGCAGAGCAGGCAACTGCCGATCAAGCTGGTCAAGTGCCTTGCGGGTTTCAGTTAGACTCAGCCGAGTCCGGTCAAATGCTCTCCGGCGAAGAACCAATTCCTCTGCTAGTTGAGTAGCTTGGGTAAGCCGAGCCTGTGCCTCCGAAGAGGCCAAAGCTAAAGCTACTTTTAGTAGCTTGCTCTCACCCTCTCCTGTTCCACTACCAAACTCAAAATAAAGCAGGGCAGGCTGGATACCCTCCAAAGCCACCTGGCCCAGCCGGGCAGTACGCTCGGCCAATTCCAGAAAAGCCGCCAAATTCGCCACGTCATAACCGGGGCCGGGAGACCAACCCGCCAAAGGTAGCACTACTTCAAACCCACCAAGGCTTTCACGGGCCAGCCTGAAATCGGTTTCAGCCGCCTCTAGTTCCTCCGCAAAGTGGTTCAGGGTAGTTGTATTGAAAGCCAGCTTATCCTCCGCTTTTAGCCAATCAAGTACGGCCTGAAAATGGGCCATCCCCTCCGCAGCCCGTGTTTTTACGGTTTGAAAAGTAGCGAAAGCCACCAATCCAATCAACACTAAAAAGAGACTCAAACCCAGCAACAGGTAACGCCACCACCGACGGCGCAAGTTTGGCCTCTTCTCTGACTTCAGCTTTGGTTCTTGTTTGAGCATAATTAATCGGTCTTTGGTACTTGACTCTAGCAGCCTTTTCCGGTTAAGCTAATATTATAAATATAGACAATAGCGCAAAAATAGCCATCTAAGATCAAATGAGTTATTATAATCACCAAATTAATAAGGGGGTAATTATAGGAACTCCAAAAACATTATACCAGACTGAACGGCTCCTTGGTCTCAGTTCAGATTTGTTGACAAAAGTAGAGCATATGCTATATTCATCAAGGCAATAATCAGGTGTAGCGTTTCATCAGACGAGTCAATCAAGCAGGTGAAATGAAAAATAGAGGAGGATCAACCCTAATGTTCAAGCACACCAGTATGGGTTTGCTTGTAGCCCTAGCTCTGATGTGCAACTTATTGTTAGTAGCTTGCGGTTCAAGCCCTGCCACTGAATCCCCCATTGCTGCCCAAGTTACAGACGGTGGTACTGGTGATATTAGAATTGGTTTGATGGGACCTCTTACAGGGGCTAGTCAAGCACTAGGAACCGCTATAGATCGTGGCGTAATTCTGGCAATTGAGGAGACTAACGCCGCTGGCGGCATCAATGGCCGCAAGATTGCAATAATTAAGCGCGACGACAAAGCGGATCCAGAAACTGGCCTCAACAACGTCCAAGACCTGATGGACAAAGAAAAGGTTCTAGCCCTAATCGGAACGGGCAATACCGGAGTCGGCAGCAAGCAAGCTCCTCTGGTCAATCAGGCCAAAGTGCCTTGGATCATACCCATCGCAACTGGCACACTTATTACCCATGATGCCACTTCTACACCGAATTACATCTTCCGGGTCTCTATGCAAGATGACCAACAGGTCGCCTTTGTAACATCCTATCTTGTGGATAAGCTTAAAGCACCGAAAATCGCCGTGCTTTATGACTATAGCGAGGAGAGTCTTCTCGGTAAGGATAATTTGGTCAAGGCTCTTAGCGAGAAGAGGGTAAAACCGATGATGGTAGAAGGCTTCAAAACCAATGATACCGCCGAAGACTTCAAGCTTTTGCTCACCAAAGTAAAGCAAGCGGGAGCAGACGCAATGGTAATATGGTCTCAGGGAGCAGATGCCGCCAACATCCGAAAGGCCAATAAAGAGGTAGGCTTGGATATTCCTACCATAGGCTCATGGAACCTTTCGATGCCACCTTTTCCCGCCAATGCCAAGGGTCTGGAAGAGGGTACGCTTGTGCCACAGACCATTTCGATAGAGAGTACTAATCCTAAAGCGAAGGAGCTTTTTGACAAATACAAGAAAAAATATAACACCGACGCAGTAGGCTTCCCAAGTGGGCTGGCTCAGAGCTACGACGCAATGAACCTGCTGCTGCTGGCACTCAAGCAACCGGGAGCAACCGAGAGCCGCGATAAGCTGCGGGAGGCATTGGTTAACCTTGCCAGCTATGATGGCGCGATCAAAAAGTATGAAAAACCTTTTGGAAGCCCATATCAGGAAGCCCTCAGTGAAAGTGACTTCTTCTTGACCGTCTGGAAAGAGGGCAAATTGGTCAAAGTGGGATAAGTAATGTCGGATTAAAATGGATAAAAAACGGAAGGTTAGAATAATTGGACGAGATTAAACAACTAGTAGAAGCGCAACGTGAAAAGTTAGTGGCCTTGCGTCGCGACTTTCACCGCCACCCGGAACTAGCGTTCCAAGAACAACGCACCGCAAATATTGTGGAGGCCCAGTTGCGAACCGCTGGACTAGATGAGATACGAAGCGGGGTAGGCGGCTATGGCGTGTGGGGCGTACTCAAAGGTGGCAAGCCGGGGCGTACAGTGCTAGTACGAGCCGATATAGACGGCTTGCCGATTGAGGAACAAAACGAGGTAGATTATCGTTCCGAAAATAAGGGAGTAATGCATGCCTGCGGTCATGATGGACACACTGCCATTGCTCTAACCCTAGCCGCGATACTGGCCGAGCGGCGCGAAGAAATACCGGGTATAGTAAAATTTGCCTTCCAGCCTGCCGAGGAACTAGGCGCGGGTGCAAAACCGATGCTGGCGGCAGGTATACTCCACGAACCGGAAGTGGACACCGTAATCGGGTTGCATCTGTGGAACAATTTGCAGGCTGGAAAACTTGGTATCTGTAATGGCCCCATTTTCGCCGGAGCCGATACCGTTGAGATTACAGTCAAAGGCAAGGGTGGGCATGGGGCACAACCTCACCAGACGGTTGACTCGTTGGTAGTTGGGGCAGAAATTGTGGTAGCTCTACAAACCTTAGTCAGCCGAGAATGTCAACCGGGCGAGACGGCAATTGTCACGGTCGGCAGTTTTCATGCGGGTAGTGCCAGTAATATTATCAGTGAGGAGGCCAAACTAGCCCTCTCGGTGCGCTCGGTTAAACCCGAAACCCGCCAATATCTATTGCGTCGCATCGAAGAGATCGCTCAAGGTATTGCCGGAGCGATGCGAGCCAAGTGTGAGTTTTCCGTGCGCCCCGGAGTGCCGCCTGTAATAAATGATCCCACGGTAGCCGACGTGCTACGCAGGGCCGCACTTGCGACGTTAGGCGCAGATAACGTGTTAGATAATTTTAGCACCACCGTATCAGACGATATGGGCTACTTCCTAGAAGCAAAGCCGGGCTGCTATTTCCTGATGGGTTCGGGTAACGCCAGCGGCGGTCAAGCTTTTCCGCACCACCATCCCCGCTTTGACTTAGACGAAAGCTGCCTTGCTCCAGCCGTCGAAATAATGATCCGGGCCATCTTTGAATTAAACCAACTTGAAAAGATAAATTAGGGAAAGGACGCAACTATGGCAAATCGGTACAGGCAGAAAACCTTAGCGGCAAACGTAATTTGCATAGCGCGTGTTTCGATAACTAAAAGGAGTGGGTTATTAATGCTTATTTGCATAATCGCTCAAGCCTTGTTTCAGCCAATTTTTGCCGATGCCGAGGATTTTGCCAACCCTGCTTTTCAGCAGCAGTGGAAGGCTACCGATCAAGCGGTTGCATCTGGTCTAGTCAGCCGCACCTACTTCTGGGGACCAGACCCTTTTGCCCACACTAACGAAATTTACGCCGAAGCTTCTAACCTAGGTCAACGCGAGGTTCAGTACTTCGATAAAGCCCGTATGGAACTTACCAACAGGCCCGGACAAAGCCCCAACTATGTCACCAATGGCCTCCTGACCGTCGAACTGGTTAGTGGTCAATTGCAGGTAGGAGACAATGCCTTTCTGCTCCACCACCCGGCCACTAATCCCGTGGCTGGAGACCCGGTAGGCAATGACAACTCTCCTACCTACGCCAGTTATAATCAGGGTAAATTGGCCTTTGGTGTGACGGGAGCCTTGCCCTCCCTAGACCGAAGTGGGCAAGTGATTAAAGAGGGACTAAATAAAACTGGCGTGGTCTCTGTGCTAGACCAACCTCCAGTAAGTTTGAAATATGCCCGTTACTTTGGAGATACGGGACATAACGTGGCGGAGGTCTTTTACAACTTCTTCCAACAAGAGCCACTAGGGGAGAGCAAATGGCTAGGAGTGATGGGGCTACCCATATCCGAACCGATGTGGGCCAAAGATAAAGTGGTAGTCGCGGGTCAGCCACGTGAAGTGTTGATTCAGCTATTTGAACGGCGCGTCTTGACCTACACCCCCTCAAATCCTGCCGGATTCCAAGTGGAGATGGGTAACATCGGGCAACATTACTACATCTGGCGCTATGGGTTTGATCTTCATGAAAGCTTACCCGGTCACTACCGCATGGTTACCTCGCAAGGTAAGAGCCTCATTTCTACCGATCTAAAAAGTTCTCAAAGTTTTAAACATGGAGAAACTCCTTCTGATATTATGCGTATCTGGACTACCTCGGAAAGTCGGGCCGTTGTAGCCACCCAAAACGGCCTCTATTTGGCTGATCTGACTGGTCAGCGCCCGTTCCAAAGTCTCAAAGCACCGGATAAAATCTCCAACTTTGAGGTAATGGAGGTCTATACCTACGCTAACGGTCGGAAAATAGCGGTACTCTTCCACCAAATAGGCGGTACAGAGACCGCCATCCAAATTTACGAGCTAGGGGTGATAGAGACTAATAACTTGAATGTTAATAACACCTCTACCGTTTATAGCAGTCAGGATTGGATTAGCCGTGTAATGGTATCACCCGACGGTCAATATTTGGTCTTTTATAGCGTGGGTCAGGAGTTACCTTATGATGGTTATCTGAACATTTTGCAATTGAGCAACGGAACCAGCAAAAAGTTCAAGGTAGCCGACATAGACACTGGACTCGATGTAAGGCTAAGTTGGGCCGGTAGTACCAACCGCTTATTGGTAAGCGTTACCTCCCGGCGGACAACAGAGACCGAAGTTGCCAAACGCCTTCCGGGTAAAGTTTTGTTGGTAGATGTTTCCAACGGAAATAGCCAAATCTTATTGCAAGACCTAGCGATCCATGAAGCCCTAGCCTCGCCCGACGGCAACTACTTTGCCCTGATTATAGATCAGCAGCCCTTTCGATCTGCTGAAGTGCTTTATGGCTCTATCAGCTTTCGGAAGCTATCTGACCCTACCCAACCCCTCGCCCCCCCTTACCAACAAGGAACTGGCAACCGATACAGTTTCTTGCCCACCCTACAAAACTGGAACGCCGATGGTACGGCGGTGCTAGTAAACAGTGTCGGGCCAGGGCCGAGTAAATCCATTACCGAATATAGCCTAGTTTCGCTAGTTTCGGGACAACCCATCTGGCAGAGATCGTTTTATAGCCTTGCCTATGACACAGCTAGTCAGGTAAAATTAAGTAGCCCCTTTTACCTGTTAATCGGTCAAAACCAGCCTTATACCCCCAATTCTGCACCTGACAGCCAAACCATTAGCGTCACAAACCTAGATGGAAGCGATAGCTACACCCTTTTCACTGGGCGAAATAGCCTAATTTCGCTGTATACTTCTCAGATAGTACAAGTTCCTTGGTTTAAGGGTTCCTAGCAGCAATAACTTTCAACTAATCCCGATGTAGGAGGGATTTCTAATCCCGATGTAAGAGGGATTTCTAATCC
>JACAUC010000414.1 GCA_013390945.1 Candidatus Chloroheliaceae bacterium | reverse complement strand
TTGGCGCAGCATCCTACAATCTTGGCCTAAGAGAAACCAGTTTACAAGCTGATAGGTAGGCCAAAATCTGTGGGATGGCGCTCCGTCGCTTGATCTTGACACACCACCCAACTTGTCAGATCGGGACTTTGCAACAGCCCTAGTGGCTAGAGTGGTGGCCCAAAGTGCCTATCTTCATGGTCATGATAGAGGTTAGAACGAGTATCACCAAAGAAGAAACGAATAATAAATTGGGGCTATCAAATTGTCAAAATGTGTGGTATAATAAGTAAGCAAGGTAAATAAAACCTGTTTGATTTTGGCATAGTGCCGTTAGAGTTTTTTTGATCAAAGCTTCTCGTAAGATTTGCTTCTTTTAACCGCCTCTTTTGTGCTTTTTGCTTTCTCTTTCAGGTAGCTTTAGTTAGTTTTTATGTAAGCCTCTCAAAAGGGCTGCTACCAGACCAATACCAGCTATAAAAAGCTTTGCTTTAACTTTCTGTTTTTAGCTTTTATGATGAAGAGGAACTCAAATTGGGTAAGAAGTTGTATGTAGGTGGCCTTTCGTATAATACCACCGAAACGGGACTAGAAAATTTATTTGCACAGGCCGGTACGATTGACTCGGTTCGCATTATCACCGACCGCGAGACTGGACGCGCCAAAGGCTTTGGCTTTGTAGAAATGAGTAGTGATGATGGTGCGACCCGCGCTATCTCGATGTTTAACGGCACCGATTTTGATGGTCGTACCATCACCGTTAACGAAGCCCGACCACAAACCGACCGCCCCCAGCGCAGCGGTGGGTATGGCAACCGGGGTGGCGGCGGCGGCGGACGTTACTAAGCTGTCAGCCCTTTCAATTTCAATAAATTGATGCACTTAGCCTGCCCACCTATTGGGCGGGCTATCTCCTTCTTTAAGAACGTTAGAAACCGTAAGTAAACGCCCATCTTTTTAAAGCTTAACTCATTAAAGCTTATGTTTCAACTAGAAATAATTTAGGGAAAAAAAATGACTAATGACGAAGCAATCGAAATTTTGGTGGCTTGCAAAACTCTGGCAGAACGGGCCAGCACCGCTTTCCCTAGTGGCTTGCCAGGTAATTATACTTTAACCCCCGAAGATTTGAGGGTACTACAGGATTTTACGCGAGTTCAAGGCGACCCGGTAGTAGCTGGACCTGGTCTACTCAATCGGTTGTTCAACCACGCCAAGCTAACCTCAGTGGAAATCTACAAACTGGAACAACTCAGACGGCTGGTGTTCAAACGCCGCTATCTGGGCCGAAATGCCTCTAATGGCTATAAATCAAGTAATTAATAATTTTAAAGGAAACAAACATGAGTGATACTATCTTAGATTCTACCAATTCTACCAATGGTTTGGTGGGGGGGGTAGCTTTATTGCGAGCCTGCCAACCCTTAGTGGCTCGGTTACTCGCAGAGGGGGTAACCATCACTTTAAGCAAGCAAGAGGAAGCCAGCTTGCTCGGCTTTGGCAAACTTAAACAAGCCGATTATAGTGAGCGAGATTGGAGTTACTTGCGGATGGCAGGTGGCGTTAAAGTTAGCGGCGTAGCCGCCCTCAATAGTTGTCTAGCACGTTATGAGGCCACCCTCGATAAAAACCGCTAAGTTTTGGTAAACCAAATTATAGATTTAATAAAAGACCAATATCTCTCCTACGGCTATTTGATTGTATTGGTGGCAGCTTTTCTTGAATATATAATTGGCCTTGGGTTTCTGTGGCCGGGTGGTACGATAATTCTGTTGGGGGTACTCTACTGCTCCAATGGGCAACTCTCCTTGCCCATCCTCATTGGAGCGGTCTGGATTGGGGCCATCTTAGGCAATCTCCTTACCTATTGGTTAGGTCTGGCCGGATTGTTACGTCTGATTAAGGCCAGCCGTTTCTATCCCAAAATCGAGCCTTATCTGGAACGCGCCCATAATTTTATGCTGAGTTATGGTCGGCGGTCAGTCTTTATCTCACAGTTTATCGGCTATGTGCGCCCCTTTGTCTCCTTAATGGCTGGAGCCGTCCGGTTGCCTCTTCATCACTTCTTACTCTATCAAATTTCGGCCACACTAATCTGGAATATTATTTTCTGTGGAACAGGCTTCCTACTGGTTAAGAGTTTCAACAATGTCGAATCGCTAATGAGCGGCATTGGACTTGGTATCTTTGCTCTTGTGCTAGTAGTCTGGATCGGCTATCGCTTCTTCCTTCGGCAACGGCTCTTTAGCTCTAAAAAATCTTAACCTAGCGGTAGTCCGGTAGTTTTCAGCCACTTAACGCTTGACTGTATTGTCCCTGCCACTTATAATGCAAGAGTGCGATGGCCCCGTAGCTCAGTGGATAGAGCATCGGTTTCCTAAACCGTGTGTCGGAGGTTCGAGTCCTCTCGGGGTCATGTGGAGCTAATGCCAATTTCCCCTAGTATGATTTTAGCCCTCTTACTACTTGAAGTACTAACTGAAGACAAAAATTAAATTTGACAAGATAAAGAGATCGTGTTAACATTGTTACAGCATCAAGATTGTGCGATTATTGGATCCTTCTTGGTAAGCAAAAAGATACAATGATATGGCTAGTGACGAAACGCTCCTGGCAACTCTACCACTCTTTACTCAACTCCAGCCAGAGGAATTAAAAGAATTATTTACTCGCCTTAAACGCCGAACTTATCGGCATGGGGAAATAATTTTTCATAAAGATGATAGCGGCTCTACCATGTATATTATCGCGGAGGGGTCAGTTAAGATTAGTGTACCCAGCGAATTAGGTAACGAGATTATTCTTTCAATCTTGGGTAGCGGTGAATCGTTTGGTGAGCTTTCGCTTTTTGATGGTAAACCCCGTTCAGCTACCGTTACCTGTGCCGGGGCTACTGAGGTCTTTGTACTCTACCGCGATGATTTTATTGATTTTGTCACTAAACATCCCCGTTTGGCTCTGAATATAATTGCGTCGCTTAGCCAGCGTTTGCGTCGTACCGATAATCTAGTGGAAGATGTCGTCTTCTTAGATATTCCGGCACGTCTAGCTAAAAAATTGCTAGAACTTAGCCGCTCCCATGGTAAGAAAACCCCTGATGGTTCGATTCAAATTGAATTACGCCTCACCCAGCTTGATATAGCAAATATGCTAGGCACTACCCGCGAAAGCGTCAATCGTCAGTTGGTAGCTTTTCAAGAGCGTGGTTTTATCACCATAGACCGCCAGCGCATTACCCTTCTTAAACCGGCTGATCTCGAAAAACGGATTTATTGAGCCGCCTCTTCTACCCAACCCTTTCTCAAAAACTAAGAACTTAGGCAAGGTTCAAAATCGGGAACCTTCGCTTTACCATTCGGGTAGTCCAACC
>JACAUC010000413.1 GCA_013390945.1 Candidatus Chloroheliaceae bacterium | reverse complement strand
CTACACTGATAATGTAGGGGTCCGCAGTTCAAATCTGCGCGGGACTACTACTTTTTATAGCGTTTAAAAAAGATGACTAGCTCAATGGCAGAGCATCCCGGTATAGATCGGGAAGACAGACGGTTCGATTCCGTGCATCATCACAGCTTCTGATTTATCAGAAACAAGTTCTTTGACATATTGAAATGAAAGAAAATACATAATTACGCTTGATGTTGTTCATTTAACATCGAGTTCAACAAGAAAGTTATTAAGAGTGTATGGTGGATGCCTTGGCTCTCAGAGGCGATGAAGGACGTGGTAAGCTGCGATAAGCTTCGGGTAGGTGCAAACAACCTTTTATCCGGAGATCTCCGAATGGGGCAACCCACTAGACTGAAGGTCTAGTATTCCGCAAGGAAAGCAAACCCAGAGAACTGAAACATCTAAGTACCTGGAGGAAGAGAAAACAATAGTGATTCCCTGAGTAGTGGTGAGCGAAATGGGAACAGCCCAAACCGACGTTGTTACGGCAAGGTCGGGGTTGTAGGACAGCAACGTGGACTTTAAAACGATAGTAGAACCCTCTGGAAAGTGGGATCATAGAAGGTGATAATCCTGTAAACGAAATCGTTTTGATACCTAGCTGTATCCTGAGTACCGCGGGACCGGAGAAATCCTGTGGGAATCTGCCAGCACCATCTGGTAAGGCTAAATACTCCTGAGAGACCGATAGCGAACCAGTACTGTGAAGGAAAGGTGAAAAGTACTTCGAACAGAAGAGTGAAATAGAACCTGAAACCATACACTTACAAACGGTTGGAGCCTCGATTCGTCGGGGTGACAGCGTGCCTTTTGCATAATGAGCCTACGAGTTACTCCTCACTGGCAAGGTTAAGTTCGTTGACGAACGTAGCCGAAGCGAAAGCAAGTCTGAATAGGGCGCCCAGTCAGTGGGGGTAGACGCGAAACTTTAGTGATCTATCCATGGTCAGGATGAAGTTCCGGTAACACGGAATGGAGGTCCGAACTAGTTGACGTTGAAAAGTCTTTGGATGAACTGTGGATAGGGGTGAAAGGCTAATCAAACTGAGAGATAGCTCGTACTCCCCGAAATGTTTTTAGGAACAGCCTCGAGGTTGAGTTATATAGAGGTAGAGCTACTGATTGGATAAGGGGGCTTCACCGCCTGCCAAATCCAGACAAACTCCGAATGCTATATAATATACTCGGGAGTGAGGCGTTGGGTGCTAAGGTCCAGCGCCGAGAGGGAAAGAACCCAGACCATCAGCTAAGGTCCCCAAATATATGCTAAGTTGAAATAACGAGGTCTGATTGCATTGACAGCTAGGATGTTGGCTCGGAAGCAGCCATTCATTTAAAGAGTGCGTAACAGCTCACTAGTCGAGCGATCGGGCATGGATAATAATCGGGCATCAAGCATATTACCGAAGCTATGGATTATACCGCAAGGTATACTGGTAGGGGAGCATTCCAGTCTGCGTCGAAGGTGTGTCGTAAGGCATGCTGGAGCGTCTGGAAAAGCAAATGTAGGCATAAGTAACGATAATGCGGGTGGGAAACCCGCACACCGGAAGACCAAGGTTTCCTGATCAACGCTAATCGGATCAGGGTTAGTCGGGGCCTAAGACAAACCCAAACGGGGTAGTCGATGGACAACATGTTAATATTCATGTACCGGCTCAACTGCGATGGGGTGGAGGAGGTGTGAAAGGTCTGCGTACTGACGGAATAGTACGTTGAAGGGTGTAGATATATTTTGAGTAGGCAAATCCGCTCAGAATGTCGAACCTGATAGTACCGTGAGTCTTCGGACAAGCGGATAATGACCCTAATCAAACTCACAAGAAAAACCCCTAAGCTTCAGGTTGAAGCCGCTCGTACCGGAAACCGACACAGGTGGTCGAGGAGAGTATCCAAAGGTGCTCGAGTGAATCATGGCTAAGGAACTAGGCAAATTAGTCCTGTAACTTCGGGAAAAAGGACCCCCACTCTGTGGGGCGCAGAGAAATGGCCCAGGCGACTGTTTATCAAAAACACATGGCTTTGCTAAATCGAAAGATGACGTATAAGGCCTGACACCTGCCCGGTGCTGGAAGGTTAAGAGGAGAGGTTAGTCGCAAGGCGAAGCTTTGAATTGAAGCCCCAGTAAACGGCGGCCGTAACTATAACGGTCCTAAGGTAGCGAAATTCCTTGTCGGGTAAGTTCCGACCTGCACGAATGGTGTAACGATCTGGGCACTGTCTCAGCCATGAGCTCGGTGAAATTGTAGTTCCGGTGAAGATGCCGGATACCCGCAACGGGACGGAAAGACCCCGTGCACCTTCACTATAACTTTGCATTGACTGTGAATAAACGATGTGTAGGATAGGTGGGAGATTGTGAAGCGGAGGCGCCAGCTTTCGTGGAATCAACCTTGAAATACCACCCTTTGTTTATTTGTAGCCTAATCCCGCGTAAGTGGGAGACATTGCATGGTGGGTAGTTTGACTGGGGTGGTCGCCTCCAAAAGAGTAACGGAGGCTTTCAAAGGTATGCTCAGTACGCTTGGTAACCGTACGTAGAGTGCAATAGCATAAGCATGCTTGACTGTGAGACCAACAAGTCGAGCAGGGTCGAAAGACGGATATAGTGATCCGGTGGTTCCGCATGGAAGGGCCATCGCTCAAAGGATAAAAGGTACGCCGGGGATAACAGGCTGATCACTCCCAAGAGCTCACATCGACGGAGTGGTTTGGCACCTCGATGTCGGCTCGTCACATCCTGGGGCTGGAGAAGGTCCCAAGGGTTCGGCTGTTCGCCGATTAAAGTGGCACGCGAGCTGGGTTCAGAACGTCGCGAGACAGTTCGGTCCCTATCTGTTGTGGGCGTTGGAAGCTTGAGGGCACCTGACTCTAGTACGAGAGGACCGAGTCGGACATACCGCTAGTGTACCTGTTGTGGCGCCAGCTGCATTGCAGGGTAGCTACGTATGGTTGAGATAAGCGCTGAAAGCATCTAAGCGCGAAACTCAGCCCAAGATGAGGCTTCCTTTAAGGGTCGTTGTAGACTACGACGTTGATAGGCTGCAGGTGTAAAGCCAGTAATGGCAAAGCCGAGCAGTACTAATTACCCGTAAATTTTCTGTTGACGTTAGATATTCCCATCTCGCTATACTATGTATTTTCTTTCTTTCAATTGTCAATTTTTTTCTCGTTCATATAGAAAAACCAAAATATTTAAAACCTTTTGGTGGCTATTGCGGCGGGGCCCACCTCTTCCCATTCCGAACAGAGTAGTTAAGCCCGCCTGCGCAGATGGTACTGAATCAAATCGGGAGAGTATGTCGCCGCCGAATTTTATTGAAACCCTGCTCCGAAAGGTAGTAGGGTTTTTTTTTGACCCG
>JACAUC010000412.1 GCA_013390945.1 Candidatus Chloroheliaceae bacterium | reverse complement strand
AGAGGAAGCGGTGCTTGGACTGACAAGGGCTGCTCCCACTTTCAAAGAGATCATTCTAAGTATCTTCTCAATTGGTACAACCTTATCCTAAATTATTGAGAAGATATAACCCTAGAAACCTTGAGAGGAGATAAAACGTACATTAGAATAAGGTTATTAGAGTAAATTAGGTATCAACCAAAGAAAGTGTCTTTAAGCGATGAAAGCAGCGTATCGGCAACCGGGGTCTTATTGTTTGTTGGTTCTGACTCTCATTGTCAGCTTGCTCTTGAGTGGTTGTGGCGACCCGACTGCCACCGTTGGGGTAAGTGGGGCAACGGGCGCAGGTCAGGTAGCGGGGGCTTGTGATGGCAAAGGCGAGGTAACAGGCCAGATTTTGGTGCTAACCGATCCACAGCAGCAGGATTTGAAGAGTACCCCAACTACCCTCACCCTTATTACGAGCGGCAGCACCGACACTAAAACTTTCACCACCGCTGCCGACGGCACCTATACTATTAAAGACCTTGATATAGACGAATACGAACTCGAAGCCACTATACCGGGTGGTCTGGGTGGTAAGACCATTGAACCCCGTAAGAAATACCTGACGATTGACGATTGCTATATTGAAACGGTTAGTATGGTACTGGTAGCGCAAGGGATTGAGATCCCCTCCGCGCCTGCTGCCAACACCACCCAGCCAAAGGTGGTTTACGTCAATAATCAGCCCCACTACAGCATTGCCAGTAATCCCTTCTTTTGGCTGTGGCTTTTCGACCGACCGCACTCTTATGGCTACAACTCTCCGCCAGTCTATACCACTCGTATTTACAATACTAACAATGTAATTTACGTCCCGCAGAATCGCCCCCTGACCGATAACCGCTACAAATATACCAGCTATGCGGCTAGTAGCAATAATACGCCGGGGGTGAAAGCCGCCCCGGTTCCAGTTAGCAAAGGTACTACTCGCTTGGGTTCTAGTGGCTACAGTAAACCAGTGGTAGCAAAGGCTTCTTCCAGTGGTAGTAGTTCGAGTAGTAGCAAAGGTAGCACTCGTGGCAATAGTGGTAGTGGCACTGGAACCACCAGTAATACCGCCGTACCGCACCCCAGTGGCAGTAGCGGCAGCAGTAGTTCGGTACCACACCCCAGTGGTAGTAGCGGCAGTAGTTCTAGTAGCAGTAGTAGCAGTAGTAGCAGCAGTAGTTCGGTACCGCACCCCAGTGGCAGTAGTGGCAGTAGTTCTAGCAAAAGTAGCAGTAGCAAAGGTAGTACCCGTAGTGGGAAGCGGTAGTTTGATGTATAATTAAGCTTAGGATTCCATTTGAAGGCTACGATTCGATGGATTAGGAGAAAGTGTAAATGAGTGGCTCGTATTTTCCCCCGTATGACCGGGATGGTATAGATGAGGCGGCGATTGCCCTGCAAGCGATTGGTGGCCCAATTCACGTTGGCGATGGTTTGGATGCCGATGTGGATGATCCTGAGATGTTTGGGCTGGATAGCTTTACCGCCAGCGCGGTTGTCAGTGCGGTTGGGCGAGCCTCGATTCAGGATGCCAATGGGATATTTCATTTTATGGTCTTTGGCTTGCAAGGGCAGGGGCAGGTCAGCACTTTGGTGGTAGAAGCCGACACCTTGCAAAATGCGCGAGGCTTTATCGCCAAAGAAGTCCGTAACCTTGAACTTATGCGCCACCTTTTACGCCAGAAAGATGCTTACCTTGCCGACACCTCCGCCGAAACTTACCCTTGCGATTTGAGCGCCTTTGGCTTGGGTCACTGGACGATTTTTGCCTACCGCGACCCAGGCCAGTTTGCTCTGTATGAGGGCAGTTTTGGTTTCTTCAATGCCCAATATAATCAGGCTTTGTCCTATATTGACTTTACCCTCTGTCCCACCGGGCAGGAGGGTAGCGAAGCGCGAAGCTGGTTACGGGCGGTACGCATTGGGCATAACGAAACACTCTTACTTGGCAATGTCATAGACTTAGCGCGTTCGCACAGTGGCTTGAGACTGTGGCGACGCAAGCCGGATCAGGATAAGAAAGGCCGTCGTTAATTTAGCACCCAAATTCAAAAAGGAGAGAGAATATGGAACAGCGTAACCGACAACCACAACCACCCATCACTTCGCAAGCAGAGAAACAAGAGGGCAACCGGACGTTACTGTATGCTATCGTGGCTATGGTTGGAATATTGCTGCTAGGATTGTTGGCCGGAGTGATTGACAGCGCGATTAATCCCGGTCGAAGCAACGCCTTTATTGTCAACGTGCAAGACCTTTTACTGGTAATCGCCAGTACTGCTCCTTGGATTGTCTTCTTTTTCATTCTTTGCTCGATTTGGGTCTATTTTGCCGACAAGCTCTTTGCTAAATGGAACACCTCTCTCAATCAGCCGGGTGAAGAGGCTTATGGCAAGGGTATTATTTACGAAATCGTACACGATAACAATGCAGCGGCGGCAGTGGTCTTGATAATGCCCACTTTATCAATCGCCCTAGCCCTGATCTATATCGCTATACTTAACAAATAGTGTAGCTCAAACTATAAATTCGCTTAATTTTTAGAGAATTGCGAATTTATTCCAAACCAGCTACATAGATATTCGAGGTGAGAAAGTGGTTTTAACGCTACCAGAAGAGAATCAGACTCTATTAATAATAAATTGTGCTAAAAGCTGGCAGGAAATCTTAACTGAGCGTGTTTATATTTGCCCCGCCGTTGGTACAGCTTTCAAATTTCATCCTTGTCGCTACTTTGGAGTCTATCACGATAAGAAGGTCTCTCATGTGATTAACATTGAAGCGGTGATAGATGTGCAGTCGGATGACACTACTTCGATCCGCTGGATCAATGGCGGTGGCCGAGAGATAGATTACCGCCAGCGGGCGGTGGATGCGGCTAATCGTCTGCGCCCCAAAGCTGAATTTCCGGTGCAGGTCTTTATTTTAGGCTACCCTCAAACCGCCGATTTCAAAAAGGACTCGAAAGGCGGAATGTTGGGCAGCAAAGTCTACCGCGATGTGACTAGCGTGGGTGTGAAAACGGCGGGTGATTTAGCCCGCAAGCTAATGGATAAAAAATGGTCAGATTTGGAGTAAGCGAGATTTTAGCAAAGGAAGAGGGATGGCGTTAAATTTAGAGCAAATCAAGCAACTTGATTTTGAAGGGGCTTACAAACGCTTGGGCGAAACTACCAATCAGTTAGAGCTAGGCAATCTGAGCCTAGAAGAATCGTTGTCCCTCTATGAAGAGGGTATCGCCCTTGCTCAACATTGTGGCACCTTGCTGGATCAGGCCGAACTGCGAATTAGCCAGATTACGCCGGGCGTTTCTAATCCTTTCGAGGATTAGAAATCCTAATCGGGATTAGAAATCCTAATCGGGATTAGAAATCCTAAT
>JACAUC010000411.1 GCA_013390945.1 Candidatus Chloroheliaceae bacterium | reverse complement strand
CGTTTCTGTTGGGGTTGTCAGTGATAAGGAAATTTGTTTCGATTTTCAGATTAAGTTAAACATTTCGGCTGACCGTCTCACTTGGTTATATTTTAGCAACACTTTATTAAGAACGCAACTTTTAGGAAGAAAAGAGAAGAGACTATTTTGAGCCAGATTCTCATCACAATACCCGAACAGGGACAGTTGGTTAATGTCCGGCAACGCCGTTATATGGTCGTGGAAGTTAATCAGAGTACTCTTCCCACCGATGTTTTGAGACCCGGTGGGTTAACCACTCCCAACCAACACCTCGTTACGCTCTCTTCGGTGGATGATGATGCGATGGGCGAAGAATTACAGGTTATTTGGGAGATTGAGCCGGGAGCTAAAATCGTAGAGAAGAACGCTCTGCCTCTACCAACAGGCTTTGACCCACCTCACCGCCTAGATGCTTTTCTTAATGCGGTTCACTGGGGCGCGGCCTCCAGTGCGGATGTCCGAGCGGTGCAGGCTCCTTTTCGCAGTGGCGTAGACCTTGAAGATTATCAGCTTGACCCACTGGCACGAGCTATCCAGATGCCTAGAGTTAATCTTTTGATTGCCGATGATGTCGGGCTAGGTAAGACTATCGAAGCAGGTCTGGTGGCTCAGGAGTTGATTATCCGCCATCGCGCCCGCAAAATTCTGATTGTCTGTCCGGCCTCACTTCAGATCCAGTGGCACGACCAGATGCGCGATAAATTTGGCCTAGAATTTCGGATCATAGATAGCGAACGAATGAAGTTGTTACGGCGGGAGCGCGGTCTGCACGTCAACCCTTGGGCGCATTTTCCACGTCTGATTACCTCGGTGGATTTTCTCAAGCGCGACCGCCCAATGCGTCTCTTCAACGAATTGCTCCCCTCCGAAGGGGAGTCGGTTTATCCACGCCGTTTCGATTTGCTCATTGTGGATGAGGCCCACAACGTTGCTCCCTCCGGGCGCGGGCAATACGCCACCGATTCGCAGCGTACCCTGACCCTCCGCCGAATTGCTCCCCACTTTGAACACAAGCTCTTTCTTTCGGCCACCCCTCACAATGGCTATCAGGAGAGCTTTACCGCTTTGCTGGAATTGCTGGATAACCAACGTTTTGCACGGGGGGTAGAACCGGATCGAGAGCAGTTGCAGACTGTAATGGTGCGCCGCCTTAAATCTGAAATGAAGACCAAGGATGGCAAGGCTCGCTTCCCGGAACGAAAATTGGAAGCTATCGAAGTGGCCTATACCCCGGAAGAACGGAAGTTGCACCGCCAGTTGCAGGAGTACGCCAAACTACGTTTGGAAGCGGCTACCGATGCCACCGAACAATATGCTACCGAATTTGTACTAAAATTGCTCAAAAAGCGGCTCTTCTCTTCGCCGGAAGCTTTTGCGGTGACATTGGAAAAGCATCTCGAATCGCTGACCAACGCTAAGCGTCGGGGTACGTTGGTAACTACTCGACCCAGCCCCGGTATTTTGCGGAGGCAACTTGAACAGGTGGACGAGGAGACCGACGATGACGAGGCTCAGGAAGAAGCTACCACCAGTGCTTTAGAAACGGCGGCTCCCCTTTTCCGCCCACCTACCGCTCAGGAACAACAACTGCTGAGCCAAATGCACGATTGGGCCAACCAGACCCGAAACCGGGCCGATAGTAAAGCGGCTGAATTATTGAAGTGGCTCAAACAGGTGATAAAGCCGGGAGGTGTCTGGTCAGACGAGCGGGTAATTATCTTTACCGAATATCGGGCTACGCAGAAATGGTTGCACGGTCTTTTAGCCAGCGAAGGGCTGGTTAGTGGCGATAGGTTGATGGCACTCTATGGCGGGATGGTTACTGACGAACGCGAGGCCATTAAAGCCGCTTTCCAAGCTCACCCCGCCGCCTCCCCGGTGCGTATTCTGCTGGCAACCGATGCGGCCTCCGAGGGTATTGATCTGCAAAATCATTGTTCTAGGTTGATCCACTATGAAATCCCGTGGAACCCTAACCGACTAGAGCAGCGCAACGGGCGGATTGACCGACACGGGCAACATGCCACCGAGGTTAAGGTTTATCACTTTGTGGGAAGTGGCTATCACAAGCGGAGCAGCCTGACCGAAGACTTGCCAGTTGGGGAATTGGAAGGCGACTTGGAGTTTTTAATGCGGGCGGTGCTGAAGGTAAACCGTATTCGGGAAGATTTAGGCAAGGTTGGGCCAGTGATTGCCGATCAGGTGGAAGAGGCGATGTTGGGTAAGCGCAAGAGCCTAGATACGCTCTCTGCCGAAGATAAGGCCGGAGCCGTGCGTAAGTTGCTCACTTTTGAGACCAAGCTTCAGGATAAGATTACTAAATTGCACGACCAGTTGCAGGAGAGTCGTCGTCTCCTCTCGCTTACCCCTGAAAATGTGCAGGCGGTAGTGGAAATTGCGCTGGAATTAGCTGGACAACCGCCACTACGTAAAGGCGTTTTACACGACCCGAACCATGAAAAGCCGCCTATCGAGGTCTTTTATCTGCCGCCATTGAGGGGTAGTTGGTCAGCTTGTAGCTCTGGTCTAGCCCATCCTCATACCCAACAAATCCGCCCCATCGTCTTTGACCATGCCAAAGCCAAAGACCGCGACGATGTGGTGTTGGCTCACCTGAACCATCGGCTAGTGACTATGGCGATGCGTTTGCTCCGGGCCGAAGTTTGGGCTCCCGATAACCAACGCAAGCTCTACCGGGTAGCTATCAAGGTTGTGCCGGATAGCGAACTGAAGACCCCGGCGGTAATCGCCCACGCCCGGCTACTCTTAATCAGTGCCGATAGTCAGCGTTTGCACGAGGAAATTATCACGGCGGGCGGCTATCTGCGCGAGGATCGCTTTGCCCGTATGCCAACTATAGGCGAAGTGCAAAGGGCGTTAGCGGCAGGTCAGGACAAGCCAGTGTCAGAAAATATAAGGCAGCAGTTGGTTAAATCGTGGTCTAGCTATCGGGCCGGGCTGGAAAAAGCGTTGGAAGCGCGGCTGGAAGACCGTACCACCAGCTTAAAGAAATTCTTGGCTGAGCGCGAGGCTAAAGAAATTGAAGATATTTCGTCCGTTTTGACCGAATTGCGTAACAGTATCTTGACCGGACTACAACAACCGGAAATTATGCAGCTACAATTTAACCTAGAGGGTTTTACCAATTCGGAACGAGAACAATTCGAGCGCAACTTATCGGCTCTACAAGAACGCGCTCAGCAAATCCCTACCGAGATTGAACAGGAGACGGCGGTTATACGGCGGCGCTTTGCCAACCCTCAACCACGCCTCTTCCCGGTGGCCCTGACCTTCTTAATACCGGAAAAATTAGGAAGGTAACACAGATGAACACAAATTAGGAGAAGAAGTAACACAGATGAACACAGAGAA
>JACAUC010000410.1 GCA_013390945.1 Candidatus Chloroheliaceae bacterium | reverse complement strand
ACCAACCACCATACCAAAAGAACCCCATCCCAATAAAGCTAGGCTGGCTACCGAAGCGCAACGGGCTGATGCAATCAAAATGCTGCTTAATAAATTGTCGCTTTCGCCGCAGCACCGAGCCTTCTTATATGAGCAAGGTTTTACCCTAGAACGGGCCGAAGAATTGGGCTACCGCACCCTGCCAGCCGAGGATAAAGTCCGCCGAACCCTACTCAACGAACTAGATAAACTCTATGGGCGAGAAATCACCCGCTCACTTGGCTTTGTCTATGAGCGCGAGGCCAAAGCTGGTAGTAAATATCTGGTCTTTTCGGCTATTCCTAGAGATCAAGCGGTCTTACTCTTCCCAATCTTCAATATAAAAGACCAACCTATCGCATTCAAGGCTCGCTGGGAAGGGCCGGAGATTGACCCCAAGACCAATAAACCACAAAGGCACTACATCATTATGAGCGCGGGTAACACCGAACTCGGTGCTAGTGTCAGCACTCCAACCCACGTAGCAAGACCTCTAAACCCAATAGCCGAACTGAAGGACTGGGTAATTGTCACCGAAGGAGAGCGCAAGGCCGATTTTATCTCCGATATGTTGGGCGTTACCGTGTTGGGGGTGCAGGGCGTAAGCAATTGGCGTTCAGGACAGGTACTTCAGCTTTTAGCCCAACTCAAAGCTAAAGTAGTGGTCGAAGCTTTCGACGCAGACGTTACCACCAATCCCCACGTGGCAAGAGCAGCCAAACAGATGTCCCTACAGATTGCCGCAGCAGGATACCGCACTTTTCAAGCACGGTGGCCTTTAGCTAATGGCAAGGGGCTAGACGATTACCTCAAAAACCAGACCAGCCCTGAAATACAGTGGCCTGACCTGCATCACTTCAGCCCCGAAACTCCAACCGAGGAGCAGCCCAACTCAGCCCAAGAAGAGGCTAACCTCAAACGCTATGGTATCAGGCCGCAACAGGCCAAGCGCATTGCGGGAGAATTTGTGGTAATTGAAAAAGCCACCCTCGATTCCATCACTAGCCGCGCCGCGAAAGCCAAACAAAAGTTAGAGGCAATCGAAGTGGGCGAATATCTCTCCTTAGAAGAAGCCCGCTCAATCTTGAACATAACACTAAATCAAATAGTGGAAGATCACCTAGAAAGTAAAGGGGCAAAAAGCACCAAAGTATTAATCAGAGCCTCGACGGGCGTAGGCAAAACCTATAGTGTGATCGAGTTAATCCGTCAGCACCTTCTTTTGGAAAAACAGGGTAAAATAATCTATCTCACCGAAAATAAGCAGGCTTATGACCACCTGCTTAAACCAGATAGCATCCTCTACCCTTATTTACAGGACGGTTTGCTAGTAATCAGGGAGGGGCGTTCCCCTGATGAAAAAACCAAATATTACTGCCCTCTCTACGAACTCTGCTCCAAGTTAGGCCAGCAACGTCAATCCGCCAGTGCCGATGCTTGTGGCTCTTGTCCTTATGGCTCTGCCGCCAGTTGGATAGCTAATGCCGCCGCCTACAATTTAGACCCAGAGGCTCCAAGACCATTTGCTTGCGAGGTAAAGGGCTACCTAGCCACCGTCAGGGCAGCCGCCATGGCCAAAGTAGTGATTGGCCCGATGGCCGCCCTAATGAACGGCTCGCTGGAACTAGCCACTGGCGATTTGATCTTCATTGACGAGAATTGCGTGAACAAACTGCTGGAAAAACAGAAATTAACCTTAGATCAACTCCATCTCTGGCATCAAAGCCGCCGCCGCCTAGAAGGTCTGGCCGCACGTGGTTTAAATGAGACCGATGAAGAAAGAGAAGGGAGAGAGAAGGGAGAGACTGCGCCAACGATAGAAGCACTGATCCAAAAGCATCAGCCTTTTGACGAATTGGATCGTCTGTTGAGGTCTGCCATCGTCGAATTTAATCAAGCTTCAGACCAAGAAGGTCGCGCCCGGCTCATACCCTTGCTAATAACCCGTTCAGAAGCCGAGGGCATAGACTTGGAGGCACTGCTAGAGAAATGTAGCGAACTGCTCCCCAGAACAAAGCTCCTGCGTCACGCTTGGGAACGCCCCTATCGAAATGGGACTGACCCGCTAGATAGAACCACTCCTTTGCGCCTTTCGCGGGATCTAGTCTTGACCCTCTGCCGCGAACTTCAACCAGCCGACCAGCCGGGGCGAGATTTAGAACAAGGCGACACCCAACTCTGGCTGGAGCGTAAGCTAATCACAGAGCCAAACCCTACGTCAGCTAGAGAGAACTGCTCGTTACAGGGTCAACCACAAACAAACACTACGAAGGAAACCATCATCCTGATCTATCTACCCAAGCAGCATCTGTTGGAGATACTTTCAGGCAGCTATGGTCACTACCAAAACCAGTTTAACAAAGCACCTAGCGTGGTCTATCTGGATGCCACCGCTGGGCCAGAGTTGAAATTAGCTCTGCCCAAAGTAGAAGAGTTAGAGGTAAATATCTACCAACCCATCCAAGTGACGCAGGTGCGCGACTCACTCTTCTCACCTGAAACGCTGTCCAACCCACGCACCCGCTCGAGGGTAAACCGAACTATCGCCGTCGTCGCAGATCAGACAAAGGCAAAGGATGTGGTAGCCTTCAGCCGCAAGATAGCCAACCCCGATTACAATGGGGCGGATATGCCCGTATTAGACGTAACCCTCCCCCCAGAGATGAGCCTCCGCTACGGCCATTTTGAGCGACATAACAAAGGTTTGAACGATTACGCCGGAACCGATCTAATCGCAATCATAGGGCCATGTTCCGAACCAATAGACGAAGTAGAAGCGCGAGTAATGGCATTCCGGCAAAGGCCAAACGGTCTACCAGCCGAAGAGCGCAGCCCCAAACGAGTGTTACGTCGCTACGAATGGCAGACCAAGAAAGGTGAGGGTTTGGCCCGTTGGTCAAGAGGTCATAGTGACCCTGATGTACAAGCCGCGATAGAGTGGTCAATTCGCTCCACCATAATGCAGACCATCGGGCGCGGACGAGCAGCGCAAAGAAGCAAAGAGGATGGGCCACTCCACATCTTACTCTTCACCTCAAGACCGATAGCCGGACTACCCATCACGACCCTGACCAATATGGCCGATCTGTTAGAGGAGAGCCGGATCAATGAGAAGCAACGTGCCGCCCTAGATGAAGGCCGAAAAAACCACAACGAGCAAAGTCATGCGGAGGCAGTTACCCGCATAGAGGAGGCAAAGAAAGAGTTCGCGAGCGAGGGTAAGGAATGGGTCGCGCCCGGTCAGTTTGCCCTACGAGCAGGAGTAAGCCGCAGTACGCTCCACAAGTTAGGCTATGCTTGTCAAGGTCGTCAAGTACGGGTAAGAGCTATTCGGGAAGTGTTTTCGCTGGACATCTATATATCTAATAAATATTGTCCAGATCGAACACCGTTAGAAAAATC
>JACAUC010000409.1 GCA_013390945.1 Candidatus Chloroheliaceae bacterium | reverse complement strand
CTGTAGGAGGGATTTCCAATCCCAATTTAGGGCTGTAGGAGGGATTTCCAATCCCAATTTAGGGCTGTAGGAGGGATTTCCAATCCCGATTTAGGGTTTCATTACTAACTAGCAACTAAGAGAGGAAATTTCTAATTATGTTAAGTCGTGTGGCCGAGTCAATGTTTTGGATGAGCCGCTATATTGAACGGGCCGAAAATACCGCCCGTTTTCTCGATGTTAATTTTCATCTCCTACTGGACTTAAATAAAGTTACCCCTAGAGACCAACTTAACTATTGGGAAGCCTTGATTCGGGTGACAAGCGATGAAAAAACATACAGCCAAATGTATAACCAGTATAATGCGGACAATGTAACCGATTTTCTGGTTTTTAATCGCAGCAACTCTAACTCAATTTACTCTTGCATCGCCTTAGCCCGTGAGAATGCACGGAGTGTAATTGAAAGCATTTCCAGTGAGATGTGGGAGCAAATTAATGGCCTCTATCATCATCTGCAACAAGCTTCTCCGCAAGGAACCAAAACCGATCCCTACAACTTTTATAAGCACATCAAGAATGGCTCACACCTGTTCCAAGGTATTACTGACGGCACCCTTTCCCGCAGCGAAGGCTGGTACTTTATGCAGGCCGGTAAATACCTAGAACGAGCCGATAATACCGCTCGACTAGTGGATGTAAAATACCTGATGCTAAGTCCAGGTGAAGCGGGACGTTACGAATCGGCGGATGTAATTCAGTGGATGGCTGTGCTTAAAAGTTGTAGTGCCTTAGAAGCCTTCCGCAAGGTTCACCTCTCCAAGCTAGAGCCAAATACGATTCTACTCTTTCTTTTGTTAGATCGAGCTTTCCCCCGTAGTGTCTATTTCTCGGTATCGTCCACCGAAGAAGCCCTTTGGCGGATTTCGGGTAGTTCACGACGCAACTATACCAATAATGCCGACCGACTGATCGGTAAATTGGAAGCCGAACTCTCCTATACTACCTTTGAGGATATTAGCGACCGGGGTTTACACGAATATTTGGCTAATCTGGAACGACGCATTACCAAAGTAGGCGAACAAATTCATCAAATCTACTTTGCCTACAACGAACCAATCGCCGATGAATACGAGGCTCTGGAAGCGGCCCTACCCTTTACCGGCATTAACGGCGGTCGGGCTATCTGGAGCCAAGCTCAACAACAACAATAGAACCTATCGCCAAAGCAGGGGTGACACCGCAAGCGTCACCCCTTTCAGATTAAACTAATGTTGATGGTACAACTTTTGCTCTATACTCAACATATGCCAGATCTGTATAGGCAAGGTAAAGTAGCTATAGCTACAATGGAGAGTAGACTACTTTTCTTATGAGCTTTATGTGGTAAAATTAAAGTGGCTGAAGTAACGAAGCCTAACAGCAACCGGGTATCTGGTAATAGCTTCTGGGTTGAGGAAGTAGAAACAGACCATTTATGAAACTTAAAGTCGAACACACCACCCTATTTGAATACGATGCACCTGTTTACGAGACTGCAACGGAGGTACGTTTACATCCAGACGACAATCATGGTGCTTTGCAACACTGCCTAGATTTTATTTTGGAAGTAAACCCACCCACCACTATTTTCCAATACACCGATTTCTATGGAAATAGTGTTCACCATTTCAATATGCTACCTAGCCATAAAGCACTTCAAATCGTAGCCACTTCCATCGTCGAAACCGGGCCAGGCCGTACCCCCGCCGACCTCAGTAACGATATAAAGTACTACGACTTTTTGGCGGAGAGCCGCTATGTGCATTTTGATCCAGCCATACGCCGCTTTGCCGAACAATTCCAGCATCTTAAAGAACCCAGCCAATTAGCGGAGGCGGTTTGCCAACAAACCTACGACTCCCTGATCTATGAGCCAGGGGTAACGGGCGTACATAGTACCAGTGGTGAAGTAATGGCTCTAGGGCGGGGGGTTTGCCAAGATTTTGCCCATATTATGATTGCCACTTGCCGCTATCTAAAAATACCCACCCGCTATGTCAGTGGCTATATCTACGGTGGAGCCGAATCTGAGGATCGTGACCGAGCCAGCCATGCGTGGTGTGAAGCATACGGTGGCCCTGAAGTAGGTTGGATCGGCTTTGATCCTACTCATAAAAGCCTGATAGTAAACGAACATTACATTAAAATTGGGGTAGGCCGGGACTATGCCGATGTACCACCTGTACGCGGTACTTTTAAAGGTGCCGCTAAAGAACAACTTAAAGTGGTGGTACGGGTCATTGCTGTTCCAGACCTTAGAGGTTAAATTCAGTAGCATAAAAGCGGAAGTGAAGAGTTTTAGCTCGTTTAACCTTACAAGACTTTTTTACTTTTCTAGGTTACCCTAATTTTAGGGGTAACATAGCATTGTATTGGTATAGAATTAGCCCTTCTATCAAAACGGAGAGTACTTGCGAAAGAGGTATAAATATATTAAAATAGCCGTAATCTTAATATAGAGTTACATGGGACTTGAAACAAAGGAGCGACAAGCGTGATACCACAAACTGAAGAAAAAACTCGTCTATTAGAGTTTGCAGCGCGACAAGCAGCCCAAGAAGAAGATAGCCCTGTTCTTGCTCGTTACCTGCACGTCTACCGCACCCGCTATCGCTTGAGCGCGGAACAATTGGTTACTTGGCTAGGCTTACAAAGTCTGGAAGAATTCTATCGCCTATCACTCTGTCTCCGACCCCGTCATTTACAGACTCCGCTCGATTGGCGAGATTACACCCTTATCCTAAGCCAACGCTTCCCCTCACTCAACCTGAAACGGTTACGACTAGTGGTTGAAAGCCAAGAAGAGTAGCTATAATCCTTGCTACCCGTTTCATAAAATTTAAACTAACAGGAGGGGCAAACACCCCAGAAAACTACTTCACTTTGCTTAATACGGAAGCCACGTCGTTCAGCCTCGTTTACTTCCAGTCCGGGAAAATGCTGCAACACATCTTCCATCCTGCCACAGCGGGTACACACCAGGTGGTTGTGTTGTGAGGTACGAGGGTCAAAACGGCTCTGTTCACCGTCGTGCTTCATTTCCAACAACTCGCCCATATCCACCAATTCACGCAAAGTTTTGTAGACGGTTGCCAAAGAAATATCGGGAATAATTGCCCGTACTTGAGAATAAATATCTTCGGCACGAGGGTGTGAGGTATTACCCTCCAGTGCCTGATAGATCAAACGGCGCTGCGGGGTGACTTTTTTCCCCTCTTCCCGCAACCGCTCACATAAAGCCTGTACCGAAACCATTAACTGCTGTCCCCTTTCCAGTAAGGCTGTACTGCTCTGTGCTGGATATTCTGCCCATCATTCCTAAGTAATAATCATTCTTAATTATTATATCAGCCACTCCGAGAATTGTCAAGAGTTTATTTTTGAAGGTAGCGTATCCATCTCTAAGGGTTTATATCAAATAAGGCATAAAGTAATTCTTG
>JACAUC010000408.1 GCA_013390945.1 Candidatus Chloroheliaceae bacterium | reverse complement strand
AAAGTCCAAGAGCTATCCAATCTGGCAAGAGTAGTGGTAGGTGAAGATCAACTGGTTGCCGTCAGTTGATCTTCACCTACCACCCAACTTGTCAGATTGGGACTTTGCAACAGCCCTAGAAGATACTTGTGTGGTATTGAAATTTCTGGCTAAAAGTCCTATAATAAACTTAACAACATTAGTAAAGTAACGCTCGAGGTTGTATTGGCAGCAATCTGTTATTTGGGGAAAAAAAGTAGGGAGTAAGGGAATGTTACGTACACCCACCTTATCTGATTCTGAGGCCACTTTCGCCGCTATTTTTAATAGCAGCCCTAACTCTACAATCTTGGTGGGTCGGGACTACCGGGTTAAAGCCATAAACCGACAAGCATCTGAAATGACTTGGCTGGTTTGGGGGCATACCTTAGAGGTGGGAGAAGATCTCCAAGCACTCAGCAAAATATTTAATATACCCAAATTTGAAGAAAATTTTGAAGAAGCCTTGGCAGGTAAACTGGTCAGTTTAGAGCGCTCCTACAAATTCGGTACGGAAGAGGGCTGGTTTCAATTTAATTATATACCCGTTACGCACGATTCGGGTGAGGTGCTGGCGGTCTGCCTTTCGGTGGTAGATATTCTGGAACACAAACGGGCGGAAACGATCTTGAAACGCTATCGGCTACTTTCCGAAAATACCCTCGATGCTATACTTTTTATCCGATCCGACGGCTCAATCTTGGAGGCTAACCAAGCGGCAGCCTTAACCTATGGTTACTCACTGGAAGAGTTACAGTCCCTCAATATTCATGATTTGAGACTGCCCGGCACTCTTACGCTAGTCTCCACCCAGATGCAACAAGCTTATACCAGTGGGACGATGTTTGAGACCTACCACCACCGCAAAAATGGGACAATCTTCCCGGTAGAAATAAGCTCGCGTGGAATTGATTTGGAGAATGAGCGGGTGATTTTGAGTGTTATCCGCGATATTACCGAGCGTAAACGAAACGAGGAGGCTCTACGAGAAAGCGAGGAGCGTTATCGGAGCGTGGTTAATGCGATGTCGGAAGGGATTATACTACAAAATGTAGATGGTACTGTCCTAGCTTCCAATCCTAGCGCAACTCAGATATTAGGATTTCCTGATGCAGATCTAACTGGTCACAATCCTATTAGTTCGCGCTGGGAGGCTATTCACGAGGATGGGACTCCTTTTCCGATTGAGACCCAACCCGCTATGAGAACCCTACATACAGGTAAGCCCTGCTCCGGGGTGGTGATGGGAATAGAACGGCCTAACGCCCCAACCAGATGGATTTCAATCAATACTGAACCACTTTTCCAACCGGACAAGATTACTATGCGGGGAGTAGTCTCTTCGTTTGTGGATATAACCACCCAACGTCTGGCAGAGGAAGCCCTTCAATATCGCTTCCGAATTGAGGAATTAATTGCGGGTATTTCCACCAATTTTATTAATGTGGCGGCAGGGGAGATAGATAAAGAGATCAACCAGGCTCTCGCTGCTATCGGTCACTTCTCCGAGGTAGATCATAGCTATATCTTTCTCTTTTCCGAGGATAGTTCGTTATTAAGCAATTCCTACGAATGGTGCAAGGAGGGTATTGCGCCCCAAACTCAACTCCTAAAGCACCTGTCGGTCGCTTCCTTTCCGTGGATAAGGAACCAAATCCAGCAGCTTGAAACCCTCTATTTTCCCAGCCTCGATTTAATCCCGCCAGAGGCTAACTCCGAGCGTGAGGCGTTGGAGGCACAATCCGTCCAGTCCTTGTTACTTGTGCCACTGGTCTATGAGAGAAAGCCGGTGGGCTTTCTGGGCTTTGACGCGGTGAAAGCCCCCAAAAATTGGACGAGCGATAATATCGCCCTTCTCAGGATAGTTGGTGAAATCTTTATCAGCGCGATCAGACGTAAAAATACCGAACAAAGCTTGGTGGAGCAGCGTGACTTTGCCCAACTAGCAATGAACACGCTAGGCCAAGGCTTAACCGTAACCAATCCAGAGAACCAGTTCCAGTTTGTCAATCCGGCCTTTGCCCGAATGGTAGGTTACTCCCCGGAAGAATTAGTGGGCAAAAGGCCCGAGGATTTCATCTCCCCGGACTACAAGTTTGTTTATACGGACGCTTTTCAGCGCCGCCTTCGTGGTGAAACTACCACGCATGAAAACCAACTTGTCCACCGCAATGGCAACCCGTTCTATGTGACCGTTACGGGCGTACCCCTCTTTCGGGAGAACCAGTTTAAGGGTGTGATTTCGGTGCTGACCGATATTACCGCCCGCAAGCAGGCCGAAGAAGCGTTAAGTGAGAGCGAACACCGCTTACGAACGGTGGTCTCCAATGTACCACTGATGCTCTTTGCACTGGATAATAGGGGAGTGATTACTTTTGCCGAAGGCCGGGGTTTCCAAGACCTCGCCGTAGAACCAGCCAAGTTGGTAGGTCGGTCACTACCGACAGCACATCCAGCTATAACAGACAAGCTCCACCGCACCTTAGAAGGTGAATTTGTCAATACCCTTTTAACACTAGATGGCAAAGTTTATGAATTTTGGCTCTCCCCGGTAAAAGAAGAGAGCAATAGCGAGCGGGTTTCAGGAGTTATCGGGGTAGCCATAGACGTTTCGGAACGGTTACGGGCGGCGGAAGATATTCGCCAAGCCTTTGAAAAAGAGAAGGAGTTGAGCAATCTCAAGTCCAGTTTTATCTCGATGGCTTCACACGAATTTCGCACTCCCTTAACGACCATCTATTCCTCGGCAGAACTCCTCGAAAACTACGGCCACCGCTGGGATAATGAACGCAAACAGAAGATTTACCAGCGCATCTACATCTCGGTCAAAAATATAACCGACCTACTGGATGAAATACTCTTTATTAGCAAGTCGGAAGCGGGAAAACTGGAATTTAACCCTGCACCTTTCGATCTCTCCGACTTTTGTGGGGGGTTAATCGAGGAGCTTCAGCTGGGCTTAGGTAGTAACCACCACTTTAAGCTAAACCTTTTGTCGGCTCCAAGTCGAGTGTGGGCCGATGAGCGGTTACTGCGTAAGGCTCTGACCCATCTGCTTACCAATGCGATCAAGTACTCATCCCCCAGTAGCACCGTCTACTTCGAGTTATCCTACCAAGCAGGGGCGGCGGTGATAGTCATCCGAGACGAGGGTATCGGTATACCAGAGGAAGGAATGAACCACCTCTTTGAAGTCTTTTACCGCGCTAAAAATGTAGGCGACATCAAAGGTACTGGCCTAGGCTTGGCAATCGTCAAGAAAACCCTCGACGCTTATGGTGGTAGAATAAAAATCGAAAGCAAGGTAAATACCGGAACAACCTGTACCCTGACCATTCCACTAGTACAAGCGGCAGATAAAGCCGCAAACAATTCTATGCCTCTGTTCTAAGTCTCTTCGTATCTTCTCAATTGGTAGGGGTTTATTGCATAAAACCGCCACATTTCGGGCGTATCAATTGG
>JACAUC010000407.1 GCA_013390945.1 Candidatus Chloroheliaceae bacterium | reverse complement strand
AAGCCAACAGCTTTGAACCATTACTAATTGAAGATTTTGATGAAAAAGAGTACGCTACTGGAGCGGTAAATCGTTTTCAACACTCCCATCCAACCCTTTTGAACTAGGCTTTAATTCAGTTGGAGGTAAGGCAATGCTACCCACACAGCATCAGATTTTAAAACCACCTTTGCCGCTATTTTTGATAGCAGCTCCAGCCCAATGATTTTAGTTTTCACTGGTCGGAGCTGCTTCCTACAGATGATCTTGTGGGATACCGCTCTGTCGGTTGATCTAGGACGAGTAGTTGCACCGCCGTGTATTAAGCCACTTGAATTATAGCTCAATAAACTAACCCATCACAAGCAAGAGCGTTTCCCAAACCGGGAAGGAGGGGTCAGCTTTTCTAGCTTTGGTCAACTCGCTACGCCAATAGAGGTTTACCGATGCCCCTATGAGTATGTCGGTTCTCGGGTCAAGTTTTCCATCTGCGATAATCCTAGATAAGAGGAAATAAATCATTTTTCCATAAAAGGCTACGACGGGAAGCGTTGTTTCTCTCTGCTCGTTGGTAGTTTTTGCTAACGCATGTTGTAATACCTTAGACAATAAGGTGGTTCCCATCAGAGCTTGCTGACTCTCTTCATTTACAGCAAATTGTTGAAGCTTTTGCCTTAACTCTTCCAATTCTTGAAGTGCCTCTTCAAACCGATGTCCTCTTACTTTTGCTTCTATGCTCTCAAGTTTCAAGCGGCTAACTATCTTTAGAACCACCTCAAGTGCCGTATTACGTGTAAACTTGTAATTGCGAGCTAAATTCAAGGCTGTTGTCAGGTCATAAAGACCGACCTCTTCGTCTGTATCATCTCCTTCTTCTCGGGCTAACTCTCTAGCACTGGAGGGTTCATCCACGTAGACTGAGAGCAATTGCACATTATCATCTCCTTGTTCCAAGGCTAACTCTCTAACACCACTAAAAGCGTTATAAAGCTGGTTATCCATTAATTTATTTATTGAATTATCATTCATCTCATCGAAAATTTTAGAGTACTCAACCATATAGGCCGGGGCTATTGCCAGACACTCTATGCTAAAAGTGCTTTCGGGAAGGTCTCTTTGACTTACCAAGCCACGAAGCTTCTCCTCGATTAATTCCAAGCCCTCTTTTTTCAGTAGCTTAAAGAAAGGAGGAGTACCTGACCAAGGGCGTAGATGCGGGGCTTTGAGCAGCAGTTGGTTTATTTCGGCGAACTCCTCATCTATTTGGGGCAGGCGATAGTAATATTGTGGATCACGCTTTTGTCTATCTTGGTGTTTCGGGTAGGCATGGTAACTCCCTTCATGTCGAGTATTCAGCCATCCGCAAAATGCTAGAGCATCGAGGTCTAACAATCCGGTAAGTGGGGAATTAGTTATCTTTGAGCCAAAATCCGGGTAGGACCAGTGATCGGGATGGTGGATATAGCCTCTTTGATCGCGTTCTGCCAGAAAGACGTAGTACTCCAACGCGGTTATATAAGAGTTGTCGTAAATGGGAGTAGGCTCCCTCTTCTTTTGGTTCATCACTTGTAGGTTGAGTTTGTAGAGCCGCAGCGACAGGAGCAACTGCCCGGCATTATAGGTTAAAACTTCGCTATCTTTAAAACACTCGGCTTCCTCTACCAGAAGTTTGGTGGGCGGATTAAACTCTGCTACAAAATCGGCTATTTCCCGGCTCAAGTGATGGAGCCTAATTCCAGAGAGATCACCCTTTCGTAACTGCCGATCCAAGCATCTTGCCACCAAGTATTCAAAGAAGGATTTGTGCGAAAACTCAAAGCGATTATGGCCCACCCGATTCAAAAGAGAGTGCATCAGAAAAAAGTTCCAATTCTCGCGTAACTCTTCGCGCAGTTCATTCTCCTGTAGGTAGGGTTCCAACAAATCCCACGCTTCCCTCGGTTCAAATCGCAACTCATTCGAGGCAATGTGGTGGCGAGAGTGATAGAGTTGATAGGCCAGCTCTTCCATTAGTTTTAGCCGCTCTGGAACGGAAAAAGCCTTCAACGTGGGTATTAAATCGAGGTCTTTGTGCCTCTTTAGCTCATATTTCATAAAGTCGGTATAAAGATCATTGCGGGTGACGGTCAGGTGGCTCTGCTTAATATAGCCCGGTAGCAACTGGACAATCATCTCTAGCAGCACAAAACGATGTTGTAAATCGTAGAGATGGTAGGTATTAGCTACAAAATCCCGATATTCTTCCCAACCATACGAGTTGCCAGTTAAATGATTATGTTCGTTTTCCCAATTCAACCTCTTTTTCAGATAGGCTTCGATCTGGTCTTCATCCAACAAATGACAATAAAGGCGACGGCAGGTTTGCATTAAGCCAAAGACCTCTTGGCTATCAAAGAAATATTCGGGCCGGGTGGTAATCAGTACCTTATTACCCCGCATAGCCCATTTCTTCAACCCATTAAAATTGGCGATAAGAAGCTGGCTATCGTTCCTTTCCCGATTTGCCATTTCATTAAAGCCGTCAAAGATAAAGAGCAAGCGACCATCTCTCGCCCACTGCTCCAGTTTTGGAATGGTTAGATCTTCCCAACCATTTTCGCGGAGGTACTCTACAATGAAGGTGTCGAAACTGAACTGTCGCTTAGAAGTTTCGTTTTTACTCACAAAAGCTGCCAGACGAATTAATACCGGTATACGCCGATGGTTCTGTTCTAGCAAAGTTACCGCTAGATGTACCGAAAAAGAACTCTTTCCCGTGCCATAGCCACCAAACAGCACCAGCAAATCCTCTCCGTTTGGTGATTCAGCTTTATCCTCTAACCAAGTGATAACCTTCTCTTGTAAATCTTGCCCTGACCAAAGCGTTAGATCTCGATAGGCCGACACATCATCTATAGTAATAGCATTTTGACCGAATTTTGGCACGTAGTGGTGTTCTTCGCCTCGGAGTGGTACGTAGACTTCAGCCAGCGGTGGTACAGACCCGCCAGCGGCATTGGGGTGCTTTCCTTGCTCGTATTCTTGTAAAATGCGGGCGGTATACTGGAAAAGTTCCGGGTTAGAGGTGAGATCCGACTTCACCACCGACCTTCTTACCACTACCGTACTACTGACGGATACGACAAAGCCCTTAGATTTGAAGACCTCATTGGAAGCACCTATCGAATACTGCTCCTTGAGCAGGTCAAAGGTCAAGGGTGGCTCTATATCCATTCGCTTTAAAATAGTGTTGGCATGCGTTAGGCTGGTAATCGCCTCTTCTCGTATAAATGCCACTACAATCAAGAGGACGTTATTTTTGGAAAGTTGTACCCTTCCAGTTCCGTTTAAGCGTCTTGAAAGTTCCGCAGGGGAGATACCAATTGATTCTGCTAGGTCAGCTTGGGTTAATAACCTATTAATGTTACTTTTTCCTGCAAGTTCGGCAGAAGCTTTGAGGAGCGGAGCCACAATGTCTTCTCTAAAATATTGCAACTGTTCGGAGCTATAAGTAATCTCAGACGTTTTTT
>JACAUC010000041.1 GCA_013390945.1 Candidatus Chloroheliaceae bacterium | reverse complement strand
GCTAAGCTTTTCCGACGTTTCAGTATCCTACACCATCGGATCGAAATTGGAACTTGCCTCGTTTGACACCGAAACGTTTCCTGCGGGCTGGGTTTCAGTATCCTACACCATCGGATCGAAATTGGAACACGTATTTCCCTAACGAAACTCTCGGTAAAGCCTTGTGTTTCAGTATCCTACACCATCGGATCGAAATTGGAACCCTCGCCCGGCCAACCGGAGGCGACGCGGCGGTATCTGTTTCAGTATCCTACACCATCGGATCGAAATTGGAACTTCTACCGCCGCCGAAAACGGCTTTCTCCCGGCCCTGTTTCAGTATCCTACACCATCGGATCGAAATTGGAACCGAACGGCGCAAAGTAATCGATTTTGGCATTGAAGCGTTTCAGTATCCTACACCATCGGATCGAAATTGGAACTCATTCCCAATTCTCATTCTTATTTCCCCCCCCCTTAAGTTTCAGTATCCTACACCATCGGATCGAAATTGGAACAAAGGATGCAGCCGCCGCATTGCTTGAAGCCGCGCAGTGTTTCAGTATCCTACACCATCGGATCGAAATTGGAACCTCGCGGGCACTACCTACCAATAACAGCAGTGAGGCGGTTTCAGTATCCTACACCATCGGATCGAAATTGGAACCTCGCAGGTGCAGGTTGCGTTACGTACCCTGCCACCCGGCAGTTTCAGTATCCTACACCATCGGATCGAAATTGGAACGCACCTGATAACCATATGCCGGGTGGCTACATTATGCTAGTTTCAGTATCCTACACCATCGGATCGAAATTGGAACAAATCTAGGCAATAGTTTTTTTTTATACAATCTAGCTAGTTTCAGTATCCTACACCATCGGATCGAAATTGGAACCTACACCACCGCCTCCAACGCGGCCATCCAGACGGTGTTTCAGTATCCTACACCATCGGATCGAAATTGGAACAAGATGATTGGTCTCGTTTAATCCGCATTTTCGTGAGTTTCAGTATCCTACACCATCGGATCGAAATTGGAACGCCGATGACATCCCCTCTCTTTTGAATTTGAAAGAGAGTTTCAGTATCCTACACCATCGGATCGAAATTGGAACGCAAGCGGTAGGGTTAGGCCCAGTAAACCTACCGATTGTTTCAGTATCCTACACCATCGGATCGAAATTGGAACCGGCCAGAATTTACACCCTGCGTTACATTTTAACGCAGTTTCAGTATCCTACACCATCGGATCGAAATTGGAACTACCTAGCTTACCAGTCGTGGATTGAGACTGAGCAAGTTTCAGTATCCTACACCATCGGATCGAAATTGGAACTCGGTTCTACGTTCATCTCCCCCTCTCCTCGATTCTGAGTTTCAGTATCCTACACCATCGGATCGAAATTGGAACTTTAGTGCCGAGCCGGGCGGCAGTCTTACCCGGCATGTTTCAGTATCCTACACCATCGGATCGAAATTGGAACCTGGCAATCTAGCACGGTTAGCCATTAAAGTTTCAATCTGTTTCAGTATCCTACACCATCGGATCGAAATTGGAACACCTCCGTAGCAACCATAGTGCCTATGATGTAGGCTCCGTTTCAGTATCCTACACCATCGGATCGAAATTGGAACGTCTACCCCCAAAACGTTTATTTCGGCAACGGGGTTTGTTTCAGTATCCTACACCATCGGATCGAAATTGGAACACTAGATCAGTTGGCAGCGCAGCCCGATCAGGAACCGTTTCAGTATCCTACACCATCGGATCGAAATTGGAACTTAAGAAGGCAGGGCTGGTCACTCAGGGGGTAAAGGTTTCAGTATCCTACACCATCGGATCGAAATTGGAACGCCGATGACATCCCCTCGCTTTTGAATTTGAAAGAGAGTTTCAGTATCCTACACCATCGGATCGAAATTGGAACAGTTTATTTATTTATTTATGTTTCACAAACTCTACTGTTTCAGTATCCTACACCATCGGATCGAAATTGGAACGTTGACGAGACATCGTTGACCGTGACAAGAGCGGTAATGTTTCAGTATCCTACACCATCGGATCGAAATTGGAACTGCCACTGGAAAAGGCTTTAGACCGTCAACTTGCGTGTTTCAGTATCCTACACCATCGGATCGAAATTGGAACCCGCATATCCACCCGACAGCTTCTTCATAAAGCAAGGTTTCAGTATCCTACACCATCGGATCGAAATTGGAACCACGATCGTTATAGCCCTTTACGATACGGTTTCGGAGTTTCAGTATCCTACACCATCGGATCGAAATTGGAACCAACCTATTGCGGCCCTCCGAAACCGTATCGTAAAGTTTCAGTATCCTACACCATCGGATCGAAATTGGAACCAACCTATTGCGGCCCTCCGAAACCGTATCGTAAAGTTTCAGTATCCTACACCATCGGATCGAAATTGGAACACAATCACGAATACCAACAACCAGTGCGGTTGTTGCGCGTTTCAGTATCCTACACCATCGGATCGAAATTGGAACACATCCCATCGGGCCAAACGATAACCGCTCGATCTGAGGTTTCAGTATCCTACACCATCGGATCGAAATTGGAACGAGGTCAATCAGGACCAACGCGATGGCGACATCGGCGTTTCAGTATCCTACACCATCGGATCGAAATTGGAACTCAGGAGGATTTCGACATGACCCTGATGCAGATCATGTTTCAGTATCCTACACCATCGGATCGAAATTGGAACCCCTCCCGGTACGCCTGACCTACTCGTGCTTTTGCAGTTTCAGTATCCTACACCATCGGATCGAAATTGGAACGCACCGCCCGTGCGATTTACGCGAGCGGTAGCAATAGTTTCAGTATCCTACACCATCGGATCGAAATTGGAACCCCGTTCTTCCCGAAATCCCCTCGCCAGTTGCGTGTGTTTCAGTATCCTACACCATCGGATCGAAATTGGAACGGAGAGACCGCCGCCGATATAAAATCGGTAAGCGTTGTTTCAGTATCCTACACCATCGGATCGAAATTGGAACAACCGGCGCGTCGCGGCGGCGCGGGCCGATGCGGAAGTTTCAGTATCCTACACCATCGGATCGAAATTGGAACACTCTACAGCATCGAGGTAGAGCTGCCATGAGCCCAAGTTTCAGTATCCTACACCATCGGATCGAAATTGGAACTTGGCAGCGGCTAAAGAAGCACTCGCCCGGTGCGAGTTTCAGTATCCTACACCATCGGATCGAAATTGGAACGCCGCAACCCGCCACCACGTGGTAACGGAGGATTTGTTTCAGTATCCTACACCATCGGATCGAAATTGGAACCGATCACAGACCGATCAGGCAATGTGTCGTTCCGTTGTTTCAGTATCCTACACCATCGGATCGAAATTGGAACTTGGAATCCGGTCAGGGGTTGCCAGCGAGTCTCGGAGTTTCAGTATCCTACACCATCGGATCGAAATTGGAACCTCTACCAATGGCTTGACCAGCGTTTGAAGCTCAGGCGGCTGTTTCAGTATCCTACACCATCGGATCGAAATTGGAACAACTGCTTCAGTCTGTTACCAATCGCCATCTCAAGATTGTTTCAGTATCCTACACCATCGGATCGAAATTGGAACAATCACCGAAACCGAAATAGTGTCCTTTACCCCCGACGGTTTCAGTATCCTACACCATCGGATCGAAATTGGAACACTTTGGCGTGGTACTCAACTTTCGCACCCTCGCACCGTTTCAGTATCCTACACCATCGGATCGAAATTGGAACTGCAACGGGCGGTTTTGGCACTGGCACTGGCGGCGTGTTTCAGTATCCTACACCATCGGATCGAAATTGGAACTCTCTGCTCGCCTCTTATTGAGGTTAATCAGATGCCAATGTTTCAGTATCCTACACCATCGGATCGAAATTGGAACCAAGACCTCGGCCAGTCAGAGATAGTGGTGCGCGATGTTTCAGTATCCTACACCATCGGATCGAAATTGGAACTAGTAAAGAGGAGACAAAGCTATGGCTATTGTTAATGGTTTCAGTATCCTACACCATCGGATCGAAATTGGAACAGCCGTAGGTCTAAAATAGGAGACCCCTATCTTGAGACTTTATATAGCTTTTGCAAGCCTCTAAGAGGTTTGTAGAAGCTGTTACTTCTTAATTTTACTACTTTTTTCAGCTAAAAGCAACTGGATTTTCGCAAGCAGGTTGGTGTTAAAAATTGCCGCCGAGTTGCGAGGGCTTTTTTGGTCATATTTACGACAAATTCCTATAAAACCCCTTTTTTCCGCCCTATTTACACCTATCACCCCTACGTTTCCATTTTAGTTAAGCGGAGTTGCGAAGAGACCGCTCTAATAGCCTACGAGGGGACTATTGCAACCACCAAAATTTAAAACTGGTTAAAATACGACAGCACCTGTCGCAGTTTTTTGCTACTATTCAATTGAGGCAAAGAACATCCCAATAGCAATTAGTCAAGGAGTATGAAATGGATTTATTAGTAGAACATTATGGTAGCTTTATTAGCAAGCATCAGGGACGCTTGCAGGTGGTTCATAACAAGCAAAAACTTAACGAAGTACCACTACTGCACCTAGAGCAGGTAGTTGTTATGGCAAACGGCATTAGCCTTTCGACTGATGTTATCCGCGCTTGCGTCGAACAAGGCATACCGATTCATTTTTTAAGCGGCAGTGGTCAACCCTATGCCAGCCTTTACTCGGCAGGACTAACTGGTACGGTGCAAACCCGTCGCGCCCAACTTGCCGCTGAATTGGATAATCGCGGTGTCGCACTGGTCAAGGCTTTTGCGACTGGAAAGCTTCACAACCAAGTCAATTTATTGCGTTACCTCGTCAAAAATCACCGTCAGAGCGAACCTGAACTAGCTACCGAAGTAGATAGCTGCGTTGCCGCAATTCATGATGAAATTGCGGCAATAGACAAGTTAGACGGTACCATGGCCGCCGAAATTCGCCCTAGCTTATTAGCTCATGAAGGGCGAGCGGCTCACTACTATTGGAAAGGCGTTGGTCGCCTGCTAAGGGCCGATTTAAATTGGCCCGGTCGTCAGACCCAAGGTGCGACTGACTCCTTCAACAGTGCCCTCAACTATGGCTATGGCGTACTTTACTCACAGGTTGAACGGGCCTTAGTCTTGGCTGGACTAGATCCCTATGGTGGCTTCCTGCATGTGGATCGCCCCGGCAAGCCCAGCCTAACCCTAGATTTTATCGAAGAATTTCGACAGGCTGTAGTAGATCGCCCTATTATTGGTGCGATAAACCGCAAGCTGGCTATCGAAAAAGATGATTCTGATCGGCTAACGCCTCAGACCCGCCGTGATTTAGCTGAGCGCGTCTTGGCCCGTTTAGAAAGTCCTGAATCTTATGAGTCCAAACGGCAGGCTCTGAGGGTGATTCTCCAGCAGCAGGCCCGCCATTTAGCTACCTTCTTGCGCGGTGATCGTCCGACCTATACCCCTTTCACGATGAGTTGGTAGAAAACTATGCTATTACTCCTTTATGATATTACGAATGACCGTATACGCAACAAAGTAGCCGATTGCTGCTTAGACTACGGCTTGGAGCGGATTCAATACAGCGCCTTCTTGGGCGAACTTAGCCGTACCCATCGCGAAGAACTAATGCTTAGGCTCAAACGTATTATGGGCCGCCATTCTGGTGTAATCCAAAGTTTCAATCTTTGCCAGAGCTGCTGGGCCGTTCGGACTACGCTAGGTAAGCCACTGGCAATGGTTACCCATTTTAACCAACCAATTCCACCCATCGAACTTGAAGAGGAACAACCTAATGAGTGACGAGACTGATTTCTTGACCGAGGACGAAACTGTACCGGGCGAAGGGCCAGCTAAATGGCTCTTGGAAGTTACCGATTTGAAACAATACCGCTACTGCCCACGTGTGGTTTTTTACCGCTACTGCCTACCGAAAATTCGGCCAGTAACTTACAAAATGCTCGAAGGTATTCGCGGTCATGAAGAAGAAGCAGGGCGTGAGGCTCGGCGTAGCCTACAACTTTATGGACTACCAGAAGGCGAACGACTACCCTCCGTCTACCTCAGTGACCCTGAGTTAGGACTACATGGTAGGCTGGATCTGCTAATTGCCCGACCCAACCAAACCGAAGCCCAAGAACTTATTCCGGTGGAATATAAATGGTCTACCCGAACACCTGGGCCACATTTCCGCCTACAACTCGCTGCCTACGCTTGCTTGTTGGAAAGTTGGCACATACCGATAAGTCGGGGCTTTATCTACGAACCACTTTTGCATAAAGTGATTGAAATACCGCTTACGGCAGCACTACGCCGCCAAACCAAAACCACCGTGCAGCGCATCCGTGAACTAATCGCCACCACCATTTTGCCTGCACCACCATCCAATATCGCTCCTTGCGTCAACTGTGAATTTCGACGCTTTTGCAATGATGTGCTTTAACTGAAACTAAGTGGTAACAACCATTACCTTTCACCACATCTTTACCTACTTGGCTGGCCTCGCCCCAGACCAGCCAACTTAGTAAATCGGTAAAATCGCCATGGAAGACTGCCCTACCTATCAGACCGCCGATAGGTGTAGTCCTTCCCTGCCAAGCAGAATAACTGCCAATGTCCCTCCATTTGGTCTGATTTTCGAGCAGCTTAATCTTAGTGGTCTTCTCTAGCAACTCGTAGTAAGTACGGCTACCCTCAGTAGGTTGGTCACTATACTCTCGATCCAAGGCCGTCATCCGTTCTATTAGACGCTGGAAAAAAGGACGGAAAGAGAGTTCCCGCACCAACTCCCCTTGATTGACCAATCGAAGCGGCGTTAGAAACTCAAGCTCTAAAGTATCCGAAGCTAACGACAAGGCGTAGTCCTCCACCTCCGCCGCCCCCACCGCCAACTTGGGATAGTGCAACTGCTGCTGGTGATCCAGCAAATCTTGACAGCTACCGCTTAGCAGGTTAACCGCCTCGACTGCTGTTACTCGAAACCGCCCACGCTTGCGCGTAGTTCCATCTGGTAGACCCACGCCACCTTGACCCATCGCATTAGCGGCCAAGGCCACATAAGGTAGCAAAGGCAACGCCTTGCCAAACAAAGTTAGTCCGAATTGCAAAGTTTCGCCGGATTGCCAACTGTTTTTAGCCAGAGGTGGTCTAATGCTATAGGGACGAGGTATATCGCGCCCACGTGGATTTTCATCCCGTAGGGGCGCGACCAAAGCACTGACCGGACAAGCCTGATTCAAAGGACACGTCGCACAACCCCTAGCCTCCTTGTTAGTACAGAAACGTTGCCAGAGCGAATTAAAGAAAGCTCCCCGAATTGCCATCCCCGGCTGATCCTCTGGCAAGCGCACCGTACTTTCCGCTACCCCACTAACCCTAATGTGATAAACTTTCAAGCCTTCCAGTAACATAAAATCTCTTCTCCTGTCGCCTCAACGGTTTAGGCGTTGGTACAACTGATAACGTTGGCTGGAACGTTCCAAACGATAAGGCAGTACCACCGTCCGTAAAATACGATCTTTACCCACTTGCAACGCCTTTGAGTCAAAGACATTGACATGGGCAAATTGCAGATGTGGGCCACAATCATCCATCATCTGCAACAGACCATCCAATTGAAAACTATCCTGAGTTAGTCCGTTCAAAAGTACAAAATCCTTGTTCAACGCCTTAACCTCTTCGGGGGCGGCCTGTAATTGCATAAAGCTCCCACGCTTACCAATATAGCTCAACTGGGCTAATAGCGCGGCTAGAGGGGGAAGTTTTACCTCCTCCCCCAAGCCTAAACTAAGTTGCTGAGTGCGCTTTCCCTTTGGTGCAACCATTGGCTTATCGGTAAAAGCTAATGCCAAACCTAAAGTGCCACCAAATTGTACAAAGGCTCGAAAAGCAATAGTGGAACCCAATGGCCCGACAATACCCGTTCCCTGTTTATCAGCCGGGCCATTCTTATTAAGACGTTGAATTTTAATAAAGGTGTTATTCACGATCAGGCGTTCCGGCCCGGCTACCGCGACTTGCAAATCACGCAAAGCCGGAAACCAAGCCATACCCTGTTCTAGTCCCCAGCCCCGAATAGCCACATCCAATAAGGCCATCTTAATCGCAAATGGGGTTGGCACTACCAAAGTTTGACCGCCCGAAGTAGTCGAAAGTGCCGGACGTAGGCTAAACAAACTGGTAGGCTGGTAAGTTGCTATGGTCCACATAGAGCGGCCTCCTGCTACCGACTACTAAAACGGTAAGGCGTGGCCTCCCTAGTAAGGTCGGACATCTGCTGGGTAAATTCGGCCAACGATTCAAACGGGTAAAGGCTAATCGTCGCCTTCTGGCTCTCTGCACCCGGTGGCAACGTTTCAGACGACAACCCATTCAAAGCCGCCGCAATACCCTCAATCTGCGCCTGATACTCAGCATTAAGTGGGCTGACCGTTGGCGCAGGTAAAACCCCATGGCTGACGCTGATTACCCCCTGCAATTCCACCAAATGCGGCAACTGCGTATTCCGCATGGCACCCCTAGGCTGCACAAAAGTATAGATCAGGCTTTGCAGCAAAAGGCGCAAGCGGGTAGTCCGTTCGGTCTCGTCTAGGGCATATTGCTGTGATATATCATTGTAGCCAATCCGAGCCACTTCCAAATGGCTAATCATGGCATAGTTGCCACTCGAAGCGGGACGGTGAAAGATAGCCTGCCCTTGGTTACTACTGCGATCACTACTACTTTCGGCCCCGGCTTCGGCCTCTTTCTCCTCTTTATTCCGCGCCCTAGGATTATACTTAACATGGAAATACTGCTCAGTACGCACCTCTTCCGGTATACCCACTACCCAACCAAACTCCGCCACACTCTTGCGCGGTACAGACCGCTTTCCAGCCGTAATCAAAATTCCCGCCAGATCATCAATCACGCAACTATGCAGCATATCGTCAATGGTCTGAACATTGCTATACTTGTTAGCCTCTACCCGCTTGAGGAAAGCGTCATCTCCGCTAATCCGATTGGCATCAAACTTGCTACAAGCGGCGCAAAGTTGGTGTCCACCTGCCTGAGCCAACCGGAAAAGATGCTCCACCTGAATATGCTTAAACATATCGCCCGAAATCGCGTTCACCTGAGACGATTTGCCCTGTGGGTTAATAACATCCACCATCCGGGTTTGAATCTGGTTGCCCTCCCCCCCTTCGTTATTCAAGGAATGTAGGTTCAAAGTGGCCCTCGCGCTAATTGCCAAACTGTAAATTGCCGTCATAATCTATTCTCCTTTGTTAGAATCTTCGGTTGAATCTTCGTCCAGACCCATATCGTCATCCACGTCCTCATAATCAGGTTCGGCCCCGGATGCAGGCTCGACTTCTGGTGTTTCTCCGGTCGCCACAGGCTTAGCCTGATAGGATAGTGCCGCACCTGTAGCCTTATTATCTTGGTTCGAGGAGGCTGCACCCTTTACCTCCTCACGGGCATAACCATAGGCAATCAGCAGACTGCCCACTGTGCGGGAAGCATTAGGCAACTGCAACAGGCTTACCACCTGATCCAAGTCTTCGGTTTTAATTAGCTTGCGGCGCATCTGCCCGGTGCGTTCAAACTTCTGTACCGTCTCTTGGTTGTAGCTCTGAGCAAACTCCCCTAAAGCCTCCACCAACTCCTCCGGGTAGGAAGATTTGCGGCGTAGCTCATCCCCCAACCCATAGCGAATATCGTAAAAGGGCTGTTGCTTACGTCCCTTTTGCTGCTGGGGTACAATCGTACTAAGCCGGATCGCCGTCGCCAGATTGCGAAAACCGGGCGTTTCTACAATCGCCGCTAAATCAAGCTGAGTCGTATCCTTGTGGCCCATAATTAACACCTCCAAATTAGATATAGTAAATTGAATAGCCGGTTGACCATGTGGCTGACCGCGTTCCAAACGGCTCATCAGCGTTTTAGCATAGCCTGCCGTAAAGTCATAAAAAGCCTCTAAATCGTGACCCGATAAGAAATCTCGATAGTTTTGCAGCAGATGAAACTCCTCGCTGTGTTTCTCCTCCAAATGATAGACAATTTTGTTATGTTCCTTCAACATCTCCAAATAATCCGAAGCATCGCTGGCTTGGGCTATTTTCATCCAATCCGGTATATTAAGCTGAGTAAGATTGAGTAGAGCCAACGCGCTACCCATATCCTTATAGAAAGCGACCGCCAACCCGGAAACAAAATCAGATGGCCCTTTGCCCTCCAAATCATACTCCGTCAAATTACCATCGCGCCATTGTTCCAGAAAGACCCCTGTATAACTTAACCCCGCCAGAACATCCATTTTGATGGCACTCTGCCCCCAAATACGCCCCCGTAACTCTGCTATTACCCGCTTATGGGTACTTAGCTTCATGTGTATTGGCACTGGTACATAAGTCTTGCGGTCCTTCACACCCTGCACCACCAAGGGTATAGCACTACTCTTTGCCCCAACAAATTTGAGAAATTCCACTAGCCAGAAAGAATCTTTATTGCCGGGGGTCAAACTGTTGGCTTTGGGCGCGTCACCTCCCTTACCCATCGCCGGGTTCATTACCTGAGTAGCCGTCGCCCTTACACTACCAGCGATACCCCGACTCTTGGCTAATTGCTTCCATTCCTCTTCGACTATCGCCAAATTGTTAGGGTATGTGGAAAAAAAGCGGGCCAGCAAACGCACATAATCGCCCCAATAAATTTGATCTACTTGCCACCGCTGCACCACCTCGTTATAAGCCGATAACGCGCTCATCTGATTCACCAACTTGAAGAGTGGCAAATCGGAATGGGGTGCTGGTGGCAGACTTGGCAGGTCGTCTGGCGCACCTCGCTTTTTTTGTTCGGATTGCTGCCTTTTAGCAATAAAGAAAGCGGTCTCTTTTTCGCGCTCCCGGTTATAATTAATAAAGAAGCGTACCTCCGGGGGAGGTGTTACCTTTTTATTTTTAGTTTCAGTCTCGATAAATGCTAATATATCAGCCAGTCCACCCACATTATTCAGCATATTTTCGTCTAGTGGGCGGCTGGACCTTAGCTTTAACCTCGGCCCCGCATCGTGAATAAGCACATCACCTCCCGTCACCAAATTGAGCATTTCGGCCCAGCCAAAAGCCAGAATATAGTCGGCAAAAGTTCCAGTACTCTTATCTACCCAGAAAATTTGCCCATCCTCTTCGCTCATAGTCCCTCCTTCAAGGCACTACATTAATTTTAGTTGCACGTAACCGCCGGGGTTTTCAAGACGAAAACCGGGTATACCAAACAATGCAATATAGAAAATTTTCAAAGCATTGAGTAGGGCTGTTGCAAAGTCCCTATCTGACAAGTTGGGTGGTAGGTCAAGATCAACTGACGGAGCGCCATCCCACAGATTTGGGCCTTCCGACTAGAATGTGGTTATGGAAAACTATTTGTAAACTGGTTTAGCCTACCTATTAGCTTTCTCTTAGGCCAAGATTGTAGGATGCTGCTCCGCCAGTTGATCTTGACCTACCACTACTCTTGCCAGATTGGATAGCTCTCCGACTTTGCAACAGCCCTAAAGCATTTAGCCTGTCAGCAGGTAAAACCCTATAATTACTACGATCCGCTTTTTAGGATATGTGAGCCTAATTACCTACTAAGATAAACGCAGATAATCTATCTTTTAGTCACCTGCGTTTATCAATGTTACTAACTAATTAGCTATGCGCGATAGCTTCACGGTCGCTCAGGCGAAGCACACGCACTAAGAGAAAGTAGAGCAATTGCTCTAGTGTTTCACCCTGTGGCACAAGGCCACTTTTTTCGGTTAAGTTACCACCTACTAAATTTTCGAGTAGTAGGCTGGAATCAGCCTTCCATTCGCTACCTTTTGCCAAAGTATCAATTACCTCTTGCAAAGTTTGGGCAGCATAGCGGCTCAAGCGCAAGTGCTTAACTATCGCCATTGAATCGGCACTATGGTGGCGAGCCACCGCGCTTACAATAGGCCGGGCCAGCACCAAATTATTACCAACGGCGGCATATACCAGCTTATGAGCCGCTAACGCCCCTTCCACCGCATGATGAGGACGATTAGAATGTAGCTTCTTATCCAACTCCACGTGTAATGGTATGGCAGGGTCATAGTAAGTGTGTGCCAGCATAATTTCCGGCTTAACTAGCTTGCCTACCCGTTTTTGCCAATCATGCGCCCAATCCTGCCAATCCTCGGTAAGTTTACCCAAATCGTGACAGGCTAGAGTTAGCCTAATAGAACGGTCTACCATCCCTTGCGGCACTCCCAACCGCTCCTCCAATCGCCGCGACACCCAAGCCACTTCATCGCGCCGATTTTTCTCATAAGCTTTCCAGACCGAGCCGACATGCTTCTTATAGCTCTCAATATTATAGGAAAAAGCGGGGGGTCTACTCTTACCCCGGCTTAGGCTCTCCGATTGAAAACCATTGGATTTCTCGTCACCCTCCAGCACAAAGCGAAAGCCCAACTCTTCATCATAAGTGGCTAGGTCAGGATGTACAAAAAGCAAAGTTTGACCCCGTAAATGTTTGTCCACCACAACCTTCTTCCACTCATACTGTACTGCCCGACGGCTATTCTCAGCCTCATCCTTTATTTCCACCGGAGTCCACAGCCCCTCGTCAAGACCCAAAGCACTAAGTCGCTCTAAAGCAGCCGCTATAAACTTTTTGGATTGAATGCTATAGCGATAAAGGCTAAAGCCCTCAAAATCCCAAGGATTGAGTACAGCCTTTGGGTTAGGGTGTACCACCACCGTAATATTATCCACATTACGGATTAGCTCACCCGCTTTTTGGCGAGCCTTGCCGCGATCAGGCCCAGCCATCACCTCGGCCATCGTGCTTTTCAGAGTACGATTCTTATCGGCCAAAGTCTCCAATAGTCGGGCATCTAAGTCGGTATGTACCTCGTTTATAATCTCTAGCTCATCGTGGTAACTGAAAGGCTTACTCTCGGCAGTATGGGAAGCAAAAGCTTTCCAAGTCGGCAAGAGCAATTTACCCTCTGCACCCATATAAGGGGCGGTATCCAACCGATTAGCCCAACTGGGGTCGCCACTTTCCACTTCTACTAAAGAGACAGCCTCTGTTTCGTCTTCCTTGAGAGGCGGATAGATGTAGACATGGCCGGTATTCCCCTCATAACGGGCGCAACGTCCCGCCCGTTGCAAAATGCTATTGGCCGGGGCTAATTCAGTATGCAAATTCTCGCAGTTAATATCGAGTCCCACCTCAATTACTTGGGTTGCCACCAAAATAGCACTTTTTTCAGTATATTTTGCCGTCTCATTGCCAAACTCCTGCCGCGCCCACTCCTCTTTTTTGTGGCGATCTTCCTTTAAGAAGCGGGAATGTAGCAACTTAACAGTAATCCCCCGACTATCTGGATTAGCTTTTAGGGCTTGGTAGAACGTCTGCGCCCTTTTGACCGTGTTACAAATCACGATGCTTCGCCCGGTATGCCTGGTCAAAACTGCTTCGGGAGTCAAGGAGTGTTCCAGCGCATGATAATAGCGACTCTTCTGTTGCGGCTTCAGAGCTTGCAACTCTTCCGCTGAAAGCACCACCTTTTCGGCATCAAGAAGCAGACAGAGCCGATCCAACATCTTCTCTGAAAAAGTGGCAGTCATCAGCACAAACGGGGTAATACCTTTGAGCCAGTGCAACATTTCGAGAGTAGTTCCCAGTGCGCCACTACCATCGGCCTCTGCCGGAAAAAGATGAAACTCATCAAAAACCAGATAGCTGCCGAAAACTGCGGCTGAATTGAGATTAGCCGCCCCATTACCCAAAGCATAAGGTATAGCCAAAAAATTGCTCAAAACCTGATCAATCGTAGTAAAGATTATCTCACCCTCAAACTGGCGATCCTCGGCTCTTTCACCAGTTTGCACGGTAACGAGCTTTAATTGCTTCTGCTTTTCGAGTTCAGTCACACGCTGTAACTCATCCTCGGACAAATAGCGACTACTAAACTCGGTATATAGTGGCTTGTATTGGTTCTCAAACTGGTTGGCAAGTACCCGCATTGGAACGGCATAAACACAACGTCGCGGGAATTTATCGGCAGAACGGGTAAAACGAGCTTCGATAAACGGTAGCATTGCAGCGCGAGTCTTACCTGCTCCAGTTGGAGCTTGCAGAATCACGCTACGACCCTTTAATAAATGCTGGGCAACTTGCAATTGAAAGGGATAAGCTTCCATAGTTTAACCTCCAAAAAAATCGTTAAAAGTTTTTTTGAGTCGCGTGACTTCATCCTCTACCGCATCAACTTTTTGATCTGGTAGAGTGGTTTTCTCCTCTACGGCTTTAAGCTGATATAGCCGAGCCAAATGGCGCGTTTCTCGAATAAGGGAACTTCTCAGTTCTAGTGGTGCGATTACCTCACATTCGGCCCCCCAACCCCGAATCCAAGGCAGCATCTCTTTTGGCTCAGAGACCAGAGCGCACCATTCGCAACCCCCGTCGGCTAAATCCTGAATTTGCTGATTGAGATGCCAGATGGTCTCTTTGACTCGTTCACTGACATGTTTGCTGAATCGAAGGCGTATTTCAACAGGTGGTTCAGAACTTCCCCAAATGCGCCAAGCATCAGCCAGAGATTGATTAACTTGTTGAGGGCTAATATACTCAAATTGAGTTTCGGTCAAAGTAGCCTGCCGAATACGGTCTAGTTTCAGAGTACGAAGCTGAGCGGGTGGGTCTTCATCACATTGCCCCCTTACATAAATAGCGTGGCCTATTGCCGCAGGCTCAAAGGTGTAGGGCGCGAGGTGGTAATGAGTTACCTTGCCCCCTAAAGTTTGATGCACACAAATTACTTTGTGGCGGTCAATCCAACCCATCACCAGTATGCTAAAGATCTCTTGTGCAATTAGCCCTTCTTTTGTCTGGGGCAGAGAGGTAGTAACTTGCTCCAGCATAATACCCATCTCTACGGGTAATGCCTGAGCTAATTTCCCAATCGCCTTTTCTGCAAGCGAACCGATTCGTCCGCTATGTTGGCTTAAAAGACGTGCGCCGATAAAGAGTGCGGCAGCTTGCTCGCGTGTTAAAGTTATCGGTGGTAGCGGAATAGACTGTGTACGATCCAAACGCCAAGTCCAGCCATCTCGCTGCAAAGGTAAATCATAGGGTGGGTCTTTTAACTCCGCTATATCGCGTTCGATACTACGCTCGCTCAGTCCAAGTAGCCTACTTAATTCGGCGGCCCTGTAACCTTGGGAGCAACTGTTGAAAAGGCGATGCAGCTTTACTAGGCGCATCCACTTAGGTGGAGTCTCTTTCAAAATTTACCTCCTCTTAAAATTCAACTATTATCTAAAATGTATCTAAAATAAGTATATCAAATTAAACCGACAGAGTCTGTCGTTTTTTTAGCAGTTTTTAACAAGTTTCGTAACTACACAGCCCCATTAGGGGCTGTAAAGAGGGCATCGGGTTGTTGAATCCATTAAAGTCGTGCCGATCTGCGAACTCGGTTTATTGCTACTATAAGGAATACTGATAATATAGATCAGCATTCCTTAGTGTAATATATTAAGACCACACTATTTATAAGTTTTTATGCTAGGGTGGGGGGTATACGTGCGGTCCTAAATAGGACGGGTGATGAAGACGTTAAACATACACGTTCTACTACTTGACCCAGAGAAATAGATGAAGTAGTATGATGAATACTTGGCTACATTAGTCATAGATGAGTACCCAATGTAAGAGGGTGGAACCTATCATTATAAAACACTAAAAGGTGAGATCAGATGGATGATCGTGAGTTAGAAAAGCTATTAACAGACCTTGAATCGGATCATAATTGTGAAGCCTTCTGATTCGCCACCTATTAGGTATAAGGGACGTACTTGGATACGTGTTAGCCCCCGGAGAGCGATTGCTACAATGGAAGAAGAGTGCCGCTTATCAGAAAAACAACGCTCAAGAAATGTACCCTTTGATATAATGCCTATTGCACATGCAACTTTAGATGACTTAAATTTAGAATTATTTCTTAGAGAGTGTTTGCCTGCAAGCTTACCCGCTGTGACTGTAGCACAAAATGGTCGTTCTGATGAGCAAAAACTCAGTTCACTACGCTTCGCAACGGTTGAAGCTCCTCCAATTCCTACCATAATAGGTCTTTTAGTCACAGGTAAATATTCAAGACAATTTATACCGGGAGCATATATCCAGTTTCTTAGAACTGCCGCCTTTCTTGATGACGATAGATTAGAAGAGCTTTGGCCGGATGTACTTGATAATCATGAGGTAATTAATAATGTTTCTATTGCAAATGATCCAAATAAATTAGCTCTTCTTCGACACTATCGCAGTCTTATACCAATGGCTCAAGAAGCGCACAAACCGATGTTTTGGCTAAAACCTGCCGATGGAGCCATTGGAGCGCATCTTCAGGCTGTACAAACCGCCTATCAGGATTTTCAGCAATTAGCCACGATGATTGCTGAAAGAACTGGAGTAAAACTTCCTGATGCCTGAGCGGTACACCTTAATTGATAGAAGTGCTTTGTGACCCTTCAAACCGAAATATAGCTTCCAATAATTTGCCTTAAAGCTACAACCCGAAATTTAGGTAAACTAGTCTGATGAACAACGAACAAACTCAACCGCCGAAATTTTCATGGACCACTCTCTCGCCGGGCTATGAGTGTCTCTCGCCAATGGCGGGTGTGACCGATAGTGCTTTCCGCCAAATTTGTAAGCGGCAAGGGGCGGCGGTGGTCTTTACCGAGATGGCAAGTGCCAATATGATGCTGAACGCTCCTAGTCGGAACGCGGCTTTTTTGCATTACGAGGAGTGGGAACGTCCTATTGTCTGTCAGGTAATGGGCGGCGACCCGAAAGTGATGGCGGAAGCAGCCCGACTGATCGAGAGTATGGGCTTTGATGGCGTGGATATAAATATGGGTTGCCCTGAAAAAAAGATTGTGGGCAACGCTTGTGGTTCCTCTCTATTGCGCGACCCTGAGTTGGCGGCTCGGATTGTAGAAGCGATGGTACAAGCCGTAAAAATTCCCGTTTCGGTTAAGATGCGTTCGAGTTACTACGATAACGAAATTGTCCAGCCTCATTTCGCTAAACGTTTGGAGGAGGCTGGCGCACACGCCCTAGCGATTCATCCCCGCAGCAAAGAGCAGGCTTACAGAGGTTCCGCCGATTGGACTATTACCCGGCAGATCGTGGAGGCCGTCCATATTCCGGTGGGGGGTAGTGGCGATATAACCGACCGGGCGGCGATTGAACGGCTCAAGCAAGAGACCGGGGTGCAGGGTATTTGGGTAGCGCGGGGGGCAATGGGTAATCCTTGGATTTTTGACCGGAGTCGTACCGAACGTCCTCCGCTGGAAGAGTTAATTACCACCGTCCTAGAACACGCCCGCCTAATGCTGCATTACAAAGGTTTACACGGCATAATTGAGATGCGTAAACACCTAACTTGGTATTTTAGCGGCTTTCCCGGTGCGGTGGCTTTACGGGACGAGGCCAAGCGAGTCAGTAGTTATGAAGAATTGGTTGGGCTAATCGAGCGATATGGTCTATCGCCCACGTCTCTCTGAACCTGTAGGAGGGATTTCTAATCCCGATTTACTGCGTATGTGTTTTGGGTATTATTTGCTCAAAAATTATAAAATAAAAAGATGCCGAGAGCCAGAATTGAACTGGCGACACTGCGATTTTCAGTCGCATGCTCTACCAACTGAGCTATCACGGCATTTTATCTGTTAGGGAAGTTATTTGCAATTGTTAATTGCTACTTTACAAGAGTGCTATTATTACTTCTTCTTCACTCTGGTATACTGCCCTTGTGGAGAGTAATATAACACAACTCTCCCAAGATTGCAAATTTTTTTGGACTGAATTTAGAGCGTTTCAAGCAAGTAGAGCGTGGAGGAATTGTGCCTTCTGATCCAATTGCCAAACTAGAAGCCGCAAGGTCGGAGCTAAAACGCCTGACCTCCGTTTTGACCCAATTAGGCGAAGAGAGCCAAGTCACCCGGCTAACTACCTTACATAATAACTTATGCGATAGGGCGGTGCGGGTAGTAACTATCGGTGCTTTTAATCAGGGCAAGTCTACCTTGATTAACGCCCTGATTGGAGCTAAAGTTTTGCCTGTGGCGTTGGTTCCTACTACTGCCGTGATGACCCGTGTAGTTTCGGCTAATCCGCCTGGGGCTACCCTCTACTATGCTGGTAGTTCACAAACCACGCGCGAAGTATCGCTGGAAGAAGTGTCAGCATACCTAATCATTGACCCGGAGGGCAAACCTCGCGCTCAGTTGCGTCTGGTGGAGGTGCGTTGCCCTTGGCGTAGTGCCGTCGGTAGTCCGCTGGATTTATACGATACTCCCGGCTTTAATGACCGTTCTGAACAGGCCGCCGCTGCCCGTGAAGCCATTGAAAATGCCGACTTATTGCTCTTTATGCTGGATGCCCGTCAACCCCTTACCGAACAGGAGGAGCTAATCTGGCAAGGTTGGGTGGCTCAGGTGGGGGCGCGACCGCTCTTCTTGCTCAACTTCCTGAACTTGTTGGAAGAGGAAGACCGCGAACTAGCCTTGCAACGGGTACGTACCGGACTACGGGAGAGGTTAAACCTCTCCGACGAGCCAGAACTACTGGAGATAAACGCTCTACTGGCTCTACGCTCGCGTCTCCGCCACGACCAGTCTGGCTTGGCTAATTCGGGCTTGCCCGAACTGATAGCCCGGCTTGACTATTTCAACGAAACTGGACGGTTAGCCCTGTTGGAAGCGACTCGCGTTGGACGATTCCAGCGCGTTTTAGGGGAAATTTACACCGAGAATCAAACCCGCCTATTGGAGGCTGAGGAAAAGCGGCGCGGCTGGCGCGAACGTCAGAACCGACAAGAACACTTATGGCGACAGGCTGAGCGGGCTGCGAATAATTTTGCCGGACTAGAGGAGTGGAAAAAGCGTAGCCTAGCTGAGTTTGAGCCACGCTTGTTGGCCGAACTGGAGACGGCGGTGGAGCAGTGGCCTTTGCCTAAGTTGCGCTCCCAAATGGAAGGGCTAACAGGTCAGCGTATGCGCGAGTGGCTGGCCTATTTTGAACTAGAATGTAACAAGTTGCTGGGTTCCATTGCTATTTCTGGTACTTTTAAACCGCTCAAGTTTAGTTTTCCGTCGGTTCCGGCCTACCATTACACCTATAGTCCACCTCCTCCCGACCCGAACCCTAATCCTTTTGAGGATCCGCTTGATTTCTTGGGTAGCACTTTGCGTGGATTGGGCCAACGGGCCACTGAATTTACCACCAATCTCTTTGAAAATGGCTTGAACATGCCAATGGAGGAGAATAATCAGGCTTCCCAATGGGAGGAACGCGAGCGCGTCGTGGCTCATTCGCGCCTTGTGCCGTTAGTACAGGAAGCAGTGGCCCGGTTGGAAAAGCAGGTCAGTGCTGTGCTTGCTGCCGCCCGCCCGACTTTTGTTTCCAAGATTGCACCACCTGAGCCAGTCCCGCCCGGCCTTGAAACCGAAGTAAGCCTGCGCCGAACGTTCGATGAAACTCTAGTTAGGCTGGTGACTCAACTAAGCCGCTAACTCTCTACCACAAATTCGGATCTTTGTGCTATCACCAACAATTAGAGTTTGCTAAACCACTTATTTTCATGTTATGCTTGTCTCCTAAACCACTTGTAATAAATATCAATTCGCCCGGTGGCGGTTTTGTCTCTGTTGATGGTGTTAAGTATCCTGTTCTAAGGGCAAGTCTTCTTAACATGGTGGTGTAATTATGCGAAAAATGGCTTATCATTTGGTAGATGTCTTTACTGACCGGGCCTTCGGTGGCAACCCTCTGGCTGTCTTTACTGAGGGGCAGGGTCTTTCCGCTCCAACAATGCAACGCCTTGCCAAAGAACTCAATCTTTCAGAAAGTACTTTTGTCTGGCCTCCCCAAGATCCGAATAACGACTTTCAGGTACGCATTTTTACTCCGGCAGTAGAGCTACCTATGGCCGGTCATCCTACGATAGGCACTGCCTTTGTCTTGGCCCAAGAGCAATTGATTAAAGCGGAGGGTTCTCAGGCTACGGTTAGGTTTGAGGAGGGCGTGGGGGTAATTCCCGTTACTCTTACTTTTGAGGAGAGTCTACCCACTTCGATTGAAATGCGTCAGCCTCTACCGACTTTCGGTGCTAGGTTTACCGATGTTGCCCTACTTGCTGAAATGCTGTCGCTTGACGTAACGGCACTTGACGAGAGTCTCCCTTTTGAAGTAATCTCCTGTGGGGTGCCTTTCCTCTTCATTCCTTTGAAGAGCTTGAAAGCCCTCCAAAATATTCAATTTCGGCGTGAGGTCTGGCAACGTAATTTAGCTGATTTTGAAGCCTCTGGTATTTTTGTCTTTACACAGGAAGTGGAAAGAGCCGGGTCTACGGTTCATTGCCGAATGTTTGGCCCAGCATTAGGGGTCTTAGAAGACCCTGCTACGGGCTCGGCTAGTGGTCCACTGGGTTGTTATCTCGTTCGCTATGGGCTGCTTACTCCAGCAAAAGTGCTAGAAATTGTCAGCGAGCAAGGTTTTGAGATGGGACGACCAAGTTTTATTCGTGTCAGGATCGAACAGGAAGAGGGACAAATTACCGGAGTTTATGTTGGCGGAGAGTGTTATTATATGGGTCAAGGCTTTTTCATCTTAGACGACGATCAGGAGAGTTAGCCAACTAGAGACCTTTTGGCTATTCGCTGTGATTATAGAAGGGACCAATTTACCAAATGGCTAAAGAAATAATTCTTTCTAAGGATAGTAATCCAAAAAGCCCCAAGTACTTGATCTGGAATATGGATGAGCAGGAGGCTCAAGCGGCTAAAGCGGCGATTGGGCTTGCCGAGGATGATTTTCTGCTTTTAAGTACTCTATTCGACTACTATGAAGATTTCGAGTGTCCGACTGATCGCTTGCTGGCACTCTGTCAAGAGACTATTGATCTGCAATTGACCTTAGAAGAGTCTCACCGGGAGACCTCTTCGCTGCTCAAAATACTGACCTTGATCGGAGGGCTGGCGGCTCTCTCTCACGCGCAAGGGTTAAGTATCTTCGGCTACGCCGAATAAATAAAGGAAGCTCAATGTATTGTATTCGATGTGGTAAAAAAAATGTGCCGGACGCACTTTTCTGTTACAACTGTGGCACTCAATTGCTACAGGGAGCGGAGGATTCCGAAAAAGCGGTTCCGCCAGATTCGGCAGGGGATCGCACTACCGCCGAAGAATCGCCTGCTGTAACTTTACCAGAGAGACCTCTACCCTCCCAGCCCAGCCCAAATTGGCCCGGTCATCGGCCTCCTTCTGGTGGCCCCGTTTGGCCTGCGACTCCACCCTCCTATACCTACCCTTATGGTGCTTCTTCTCCACCGCCAGGTCAGGCTAATGATCTGCCCTACCCGGTTATAAGTAACCCTAAAGCTTACTATCCCTATATTAGTAAAGAGGGTAAAAAAGTTTATGCCGCCCTAGCCCCATTTGGTCTTAGGGTTGGGGCCGCCCTTCTGGATACCATCGTAGTCTACCTTCCTTTGGCTTTTCTTATTACTTTTATCTACTTTGCCACCTTGAGCCCAGTTGAGATTGAGAACTTGAATACCCTGTTGACCAGCGACGATCTTTCTAAAATTTCGGGGGCTACTCCTAATTGGGTTAACCTGCTCAGCGGTACGCTTTACCTCTCCTATGTTACTTTGATGCACTGGCTTTTTAAAGGCCAAACACTAGGAAAACGTCTCCTCGGTATCAAGGTAATTCACCTAGATGGTACGCGGCTCAATTTTAATACCGCACTTTTGCGCTCGGTTTTTGGGTTTAGCAGTATGTTGGGCGGTATTATTGCTCCTTATGGCGCACTCTTTTACTTGATTAGTCTCGGCCTGACTCTTATGGTGATGTGGGGGTTTGCCAGTATTATAAGTGATAAATATCGCCGGGGCTGGCACGATAAACTAGCCGAGACCATCGAAGTACGCTCTATCGAACTAGTACAAGGGATTAATTATTAGTTATGTATTGTATTCGCTGCGGTAGACCTAACAATGAAGTTGATACCTTTTGTCAGGTTTGTGGCGCGGTCTTGGTGCGACCTTCATCCGCCGAAAAGGGGGTAGATACTCCTCCTCTTCCCGTTCCATCCCCGAACTATTTCTATCCGAATGGCGTTGCGACACCTATGCCTTTTTATCCCACTCTTAACTACCTTCACCCGGTTCTAATTGGCGCGATTGGGCTACCCACTCTCGTGCTAACCCAACCTCTAACTTACTACAGCTACCTGAACCAGACCGGACGAGTTATATTGGCGCGACGCGCGGGTTTTTGGGTACGGTTGGGAGCCTCGTTGGTGGATGGACTCTTATTGGGGCTACCTTTCTTTGCCCTGTGGTATTTTCTGAGCCTCTCACCTGCCGAACTTCGCGCTCTACGGACGTTTAGGGCGGGGGCTACTCCGGCTTGGCTCAATCTAAGCTTGCTTGTTACCAGTTATGCCTATTATTACTTTACGTTGTTGGTCTACGGTCAATCGCTCGGCAAGCACCTCCTAAAACTAAAAGTGATCCGTTTCGATGGTAGTAAGCCCGATTGGTTAACTGCTGCCTTGCGTCAATGGTTAGGCTATACTCTCAGTGGCACGTTCTTTCTGCTAGGCTTTCTCGCGGTTAGTTGGGATAGCCAGAAGCAGGCTTGGCATGATAAAGTGGCTCGTACTCTAGTAGTAGAGAGCCGTCTCTTGGAAGAGGGCCGGGATTTCTTCTTGCCCGGTCGAACTTCTTGATCTCTTTTCCGCTATTACCCTAATACAAGGACTTATCGGTTCTCAATAGTGTTGACCTTTGCCTCAATATTCAGTAGAATAAGGTAATACTTTTCAGAAAATTGAGATTATACTATAATAGCCTGAAGTGGTTAGTAAAGAGGGTCATTCTGTATAAGCGGCTGACGAATAAATAGAGGAGAGAGTGATGGCCGGCGAAAAAAAGGAGCTTGACCCGAAAATTAAGCGAAATTGGGAAGATATTCAAAAGCGTTACGCTTACCCAGTAAATGCAATTGGGGTTAAGATTGATCCAAAGGATAAGGAAACCCTGAAAGTCTGGCGCGATAACGGTATTGATAAATTTGTCAAACAATGATTAGGCCATCTAGTAGCAGATGAGGAGACCCGTGTGGCGGGCAATAATAAATTAGTTTTGGTGGTAGATGATAGTCCTACCATCCGTAAAATTGTGGAGATAACGCTAAAGCGTGAAGGTTATCGTGTGAATACCTGTGATAATGCCATGAAAGCTTTGGCAAGCGTCGCGGATGATCCACCCGATTTGGTGTTGCTGGACGTAATGTTGCCAGTGATGGATGGTTATAAGGTTTGTTCGATTATTAAGAAACGCCATCGCGATATGCCAGTGGTTATGCTTTCAAGTAAAGATGGCTTCTTTGATAAAGTTCGTGGTAAGATGGTCGGCTCTACGCACTATATTACCAAACCTTTTGAGCCACGTGACTTGCTGGCGGTAGTGGCTAAATATACTGGCGGAAATAACTACACCGACTGAGAGGTAGCGCAACCTTGCTTTTCGGTAGAGGTCTAGGGTTGTCCAAGTTGAACGGTTGTAAAAGTCGTTCTTTAGGTAGCTTTCTGCTTTATGCCTTGCGCTTAGTCAACAATGCCCGTTTGGGCCAGATTGAGGATAGCTTATGGGGTCTAATCCCAGCTTGAATTTAAACGGTCATGTGGACAAGACCGATATTCCCGCCCTGTTACGGTTGGTGGGAAAAGATAAGGTGACGGGTGAGCTTAGCTTTATTAAACCCAACGAGCGAGTTGACCTTTACTTTCTCTTTGGTCAGCTTTATCATGCCAAATGGCGTGAGGTAATTGGATTAGAGGCCGTTACTGAACTTTTGAACTGGCGTACAGGCAGTTATACCTTTACGGAGGGTACTATTCCGGCTCAGGCCAGCATCAATGAGGATCTTGAGAAGATCCTTACAGGAATAGGAGATTCGTCGAGTACAGTCAAATCCCCGGCCTCCCGTCTCGGTAGTGGTCCCCTCACCAATAAACCGGCTTCTTACCCCCGTAATGAGAAGTTACCTACCAGTCGCCCTACTAACTCGACGGAGACCAACCCTGAATTGGGTGCTTTTGACCTAAGTACGCTGACTGGATCAACCACTCCCCAAACCCCGGTTACGCCTCGCCCTGAACCCCGCCAGCGCCTCAATTCCGTTCCCTTGCCAGAACCTACTAGTAACGACACTACCCCTCCTCGTCTTCAGGCAAACGCTTCGGCTGACCGGTCCACTGGTGGTCGGTTTGATGCGCTTGTTGCCGGGGATGTCTCTATGGTAAGTGATAGAATTGCACCCTCCCCCCCTGCGGGTGGCTATTACCGCACTCGCTCTTTCTGCTTACCTGCCGGGGAGCAAATGGCTACTTCGCTGGTGGCAACCGGGCCGCAACTGGAAGAAGAACTTTTGCACTTAGCCGAGGTGCATTTTACAGGCTATGTGCTTGGTAGTCCCGAGGTGGAGGGCTATCCTGCCGTGGGCATTTGCTTGCTCACTGGACGTTTTATTCATGCCTTTATTCATGGCATAGGTGGTCAGATAATCGAAGGTGAAAAAGCTTACCGGATGACCCTCGATCAGCGCGGTAACCAATCCACCCGCTTTTACTGGTTTTATGAACTAAACCCTGACTATATGCGTGCTGCAATCTCTCTCCTGACTCCACCTACGCGCTATATTCACCTTGAAGCCCGCATCATCCGTTTTAAGGAGATGATGCAAATTCTGGGCGAGGAAAATCATAACGGCTCCCTGCGGATTACCGTAGCACCTGCCCCGCAGGGGTCAGAAGCAGCAACCACCTCCACTCCTTTAGCCGGAGATTGTGCCTATTTACCGATTCGACAGGGTAAAGTTCTAGGTATTTGGACAGAGAAGAACCCACGCCTCTCCAATGATGGTCCACTTCTTCAGCGCTTCCTGACCGAGCCAAACTCCTACCTTGATCTACATACTACCGTCACTACGGTTGAGCCGGGCTTGCCTCTGGAAAATCTAGTTAGCTTTAACCATTCCGAGTCTGGGGTAGTGGACGCTCTTCCCCTTTCTGTCCCCCATGAGCCTACTCCTGCTCTCCCTAGTTTGGACGATGATGAGCGCCAGTTGCAAATGATTACTTCCATTGCCCGGATGGAATCTACTTGGACTCAGATGCAAATAAAGGATAAACTGGATGAGCATACCAAATTATTGGCCTTAGCCGGATTTGTTAACGAAGTGCTTTCTCTGGGCGAGGCTGTAAGCGGACAGCGTAGTATCCAAGAGATGATTAGTCGGAGTTTGCGCCAAGAATTGGCCCCTTTTCGTACTATTTTTCAATTGTTGGATCTGCCGCAGGGTCGTATTAATATTATCAAGCTCTTGAAAGAATATGAGCTTTTTACACGCGATAGCGAAAAATCAGGAAGCGATTTCTACCGTGAAACTGGGCGGGGATTACGTACACTTGTTCGTAGCTCCTTCCAGTACTACGTCTCGCTCATCCGCCAAGAATATGTCCGCTTTGAATGTCAGGAGATCTACGAAGTCTTTCTACAAGAAGTGGTTAAAAAAATGTGATGAAGGGTAAAGATAGTTTATGCCGCAAAAAATATTGGTAGTTGACGATAGCCCTACCGAATTGGCTCTGATGAGCCTGCCCCTCAAGGAAGCCGGTTACTGGGTGGTTACGGCGATTGATGGGGAAGATGCAATCAATAAGGTGGTCAGTGAAAACCCTGACTTGGTAGTACTCGATGTGGTTATGCCCAAAAAGAATGGCTTTCAAGTTTGTCGTGAAATCCGCACCCGCTTAGGCAAACTGGCGTTGCCTGTTATTATGCTCACCACTAAGCAGGAGGCAAGTGATAAGTTTTGGGGTCTCAAGCAGGGAGCCAATGAATATATGAGCAAACCGTTTAGCCGGGAGGAACTCTTGGCAGCGGTACGCCGCTTTATTTAAGGTTTAGAAGATGAGCCAAGCTGAAGTTACTAAAAATAACTCCTTAGTTAAAGCCGAAGCCGAGCCACAAAGCGGTATTCAGTATTTGCTGGTGGCTTTAGCCGGGCGGGAATATGGGGTGCGCCTCAATACTTTACAGGAAGTAATGCGCTTTAACCCTGAGACGGTTGCTCCTATCCCAAATACGCCTGAATGGTTGGAGGGCATTATTAGCTTACGTGGTACAATCATTTCAGTGGTTAACCTGCGAACCTTTCTCGGCTATAGCCGCTATGATACTGGCCCGGTTGGTCAGAACCTAGTCTTTGATCTCGGCTTCCGACTGGGCGGTCCGATTCCGCGCCTGCTGGTAGTTTATAGCGGAGAATTGCAAATAAGCTTGCTGGTAGATGATATTCTGGGGGTCTCTTTTGTCAACCCGGAGGCTGTCAAGCCCCTCAAAAACCGTCACGGTCAGCCGACCGGCCAGTCGAAGGATTTGGCTGCACCTTATCTGGAAGGAATTTATGATGATCCCCTAAATGGTAAGACCATCGCCTTGTTGAATGCTCGCAAACTTATCACGTCACCGCAGATGTTACAGCCGTTTGAACCACTCGAAACCTAAGATTTTGGGTTTGGAATTAAAGCTAAACTGAAATCTAAAATTGGAGAAACCCGCATATGCGTAGTCTAATTCGACCACAGGATTGGCCGATTGTTATCAAGTTAATCGCCGCTTTTTTCTTAGTGGCTTTGGTACCCCTCGCTATCGTTGGTATTGCCAGCCCCACCCAAGCACGTAAAGGTTTGTTGGAAACGGCTGAGCGTAACTTGATAAATACCGCCCGAAGTACCTCCTCTGCCGTAGATGATTATGTCTCTCGCCGCCGTAGCGACGTGCAGCAAATCGCTACCGATGAGTCGGTCATTAATTTCCTTACTGCTGATCGCTCTAACTTAGATCTACGCTCTAACCGCGATGCTCTTGCTACTCGTCGCTTGCTCATTTCAAAGGCCAACGCGATTGGTATGAATAATAAGCCCTATTATTTTATTGCGCGGGTCTCTAAAGAAAGTTCTTTCAACGGGCGGGTAGAGTTAACCTCCAATGCGGAAAAAGATAATGAAGGCGCAGTGCCAAACGGAGAGCCTAGTGATGTCTCTAGTCAAGTTTACTTCCTCGAAGCTCTCAAAGGTTTCTCTTACGTTTCGGATCCGGCCCTCACTCAGTTTGGCGATGGTGCGGTAGACGCGATAATGTATTACAGTGTTCCTGTACACGATGCTAACAATTCGTTGGTAGGCGTGGTAGTGGCTCGTTCTAGCATCTTCCCCATCTGGCAACTGGTTAACGAAGACCTCAATGTCGTAGGTGCTGGTAGTTTTGGGATGTTGCTGGATAATACCAACCGCCTCGGTATTCGGATCGCCGATAGCCGCATTAAAGACCTGCCTCAGAACCGCACCAAATACCTCTTTAGCATTATGCGGTCGCTCTCTAGCTCTGGTGATAATAGCTCTAGCCGTTATATTGAAAGCAAACGCTTCCCCGATAATTTCAATTATCAGGAAGCCCAGCAATCGCTACCTTACATCTACGAGAGTGCCCAAGTGGACTACAGCAAAGATACCGCCTTCTTTAACACTAAACTTGGTGAGGATGAAGCTCGTGTTGCCTATATACGCCTAAGTGTAAAGCCCGATTGGTATTACTATGTGGTAGTCCCCCAGACGACTTACGCTGCTGCTGCTGACCAAATTACCCAATTTACGGTAGTAGTTTTGATACTTTCGATTCTCTTGGTAATTATCCTAGCTATCACCATTGCCCGTTTTCTCACCATTCCTATCCGTCGTATCAGTCGGGTACTCACCCGCATTGGTATGGGTGATTTCGATGCTCGCGTTCCCATTAACAACGCCGACGAATTGGGTAGATTGAGTGAATCGCTCAATGCTATGTTCGATAATACCCTGAATCTGATCCAGACCCGTGAGGAAAAAGATCAGTTGCAGGAACGGATCACTACTCTACTCGAAGAAATTAGTACAGTGGCCGAAGGCGACCTAACCGTCGAGGCCGATGTTACCGCCGATATTACGGGCGCGATTGCCGACTCTTTTAACCTGATGATTGAAGAACTCCGCAAAGTTATTCTTAATATCCAGCAGGTAACTACGCAAGCCAATACCTTCTTTGAGCAGTTGGTTTATAATACCCAACGCACCGATCAAGCCGCCGACCGACAAGCTTCTAGGATTCTCAATGTTTCCGAATCTATCGGGGATATTAACCACTCGATCCAGCGTGTCTCCGAAAATACCACTATTCTAACGCAAGTGGCCCAAGAAGCCCGTTCCAATGCTCACCAAGGTGGTGTGGCTGTGACTAAATCGGTCTCCAGTATGAACCGAATCAGGGGCAATGTTCAAGAGACCGCCAAGAAGATCAAGCGGTTAGGTGAAAGTTCCCAGCAAATCGGTGAAATCGTGAAATTGATTGACGATATTGCCGACCAGACCAATATGTTGGCCCTCAATGCGGCCATCCAAGCAGCGATGGCGGGTGAACAAGGCAAAGGTTTTTCGGTGGTGGCTGAAGAAGTCCGCCGCCTTGCCGAAAGAAGTGCTGGTGCTACCCGCGAAATTGCTCTACTGGTCAAATCCATCCAAGATGATACCGCCGAGGCGGTGGTTGCAATGGAAGAGAGTACTGGCGAAGTGGTCGAAGGCTCGCGAGTAGCCGACGAAGCAGGCCGGGCATTAGGTTCTATCGAAACCGTTGTAGACCGACTGGCCGATCTAATCTTCTCCATTTCGCAAGTGACCCAACAAGAAGCGGTCAGTTCTACCAGTATTGCCCAGAGTATGAACGAAATCTCTTCTCTTACGGTGGAAGCAACCTCTTTGCGGCAGGAATCGGCTACGGCAGTTCAAAAACTGGCTCTCATTGTCCAAACCCTTAACACTTCGGTCAGCACCTTTAAAGTTTCGGCTGACCGTGAAGCCAAGCGGACCGAGCTACTTCCTAGCTTGGTCGCGTCGCCTGCTACTTCAAAGGAGCCACCCTTCTCGCCCGATCAACTCAATCGCATGGCTTTTCAACCAGAGGTTCCCACTGGTGGTCCCACTGGTGGTCCCACTGGTGGTTCTAGCTATTTAGGTGAGGCTAACAGCCTCATCGGTCGGAACGGTGTGGATGAGGGGACTCATCCTAAGCGGTTCATCTCGACTCCGGTTGCCGCCAGCGATAGCCGAGATTCTAAGGTTCCGTCTAAGGAGAGCGACAATTTTGACTTACATATGTTGATGGGTGAAGATACTGACTTCTTTGAATCACTTTTTGGCGAGAAGGATAAAGGTAAAAACAGTTAATACTGTTCGATCTTTAGGAAACCTGAGTAGGTTAAAATCTGGGAACCGCTCAGTCGGTTGAAGTTAGTTAATCTTACATCATTCTATCCGTAGACTGGTCGTAGACTGGTCGTAGACTGGTCGTAGACTGGTCGTAGACTGG
>JACAUC010000406.1 GCA_013390945.1 Candidatus Chloroheliaceae bacterium | reverse complement strand
GCTCGGTAGTTGTCTGCGGTTCCAATTTCGATCCGATGGTGTAGGATACTGAAACGTGCGATTAGCTCTGCGGCTCGGTAGTTGTCTGCGGTTCCAATTTCGATCCGATGGTGTAGGATACTGAAACAAATATACCGCTTTAGGCAGTGCTTTAAGGTCTGAAGTTCCAATTTCGATCCGATGGTGTAGGATACTGAAACGTGGTTCGTCACCTTCTATATAAACAGGCAATTTAGCGTGTTCCAATTTCGATCCGATGGTGTAGGATACTGAAACGAACCTAGATGAAGAGGAGGAGGAGCTAGAAGAAGGTTCCAATTTCGATCCGATGGTGTAGGATACTGAAACACCGACTCATTGACGTGAGCCGTCAAGCCACAATCTAAGTTCCAATTTCGATCCGATGGTGTAGGATACTGAAACACCGACTCATTGACGTGAGCCGTCAAGCCACAATCTAAGTTCCAATTTCGATCCGATGGTGTAGGATACTGAAACTTCCAACTTGCCTTAGCGGGTATCTCCGGTTTCATGTTCCAATTTCGATCCGATGGTGTAGGATACTGAAACATTCCTTCTCATGTTCGTTGAAACGCCGTGCTTCGTGTTCCAATTTCGATCCGATGGTGTAGGATACTGAAACCTGGAATGGGGGGTTTGGGGGGACGGGTCCCCCCAAGGGTTCCAATTTCGATCCGATGGTGTAGGATATTGTTAACGTTTAGACTAAAGAGGCAGTAAATGTAGAAAAGAAAGAGAAAAGTTTGTTGTCATATTGTTAAGCCAATCATTTGTTTGAATTTGTGCCGAAAGGAGCTAGGCAACTTCACCATTCAGAGGTACTAAGCTCATTTACAAATATAGCTCATAAATTCGCCAATTTTCTTGCTCTCTAACCAAATAAAAAATAAAAGGAAAACCTCGTGCGCTTAGTCTTGGCAAACGGATCCTTTATAATCTTTCTGCCCATGTCTTTAGTCTAAACGTCAATCAGTTCATTCTAAACAATTAATTAACAAAGATCATATAAAGATTAGACGTTTCTCAACCTAAACTCTGCTATACTAGAGATAGCAGGACAAAAGGATAGGGGTCAATTAATTATGGAAAGTGGCCTTGAACTTGATTGTTCTACTAAAAATGAGCATAGTATTTATCATAGTATTTATAGAAGCAGGTTAAAAATGGCAAAATTAAGAGTTGGAGACGTAGCACCGGACTTTACTTTATCCGATCAGAGTGGTAATAGTGTAAAGTTAGCGGAGTTTCGGGGTCAAAGTGCAGTGGTTCTTATTTTCTATCCCGGCGATGAGACTCCCATATGTACTATGCAGTTGTGTGCTGCTAGAGATTCGATGGACTCTTATCAAAAAGCTGGTGTTAAAGTCTTTGGGGTAAACCAAGGCGCAGCCGAATCACATCAGAAATTTAGCAACCACCACAAACTTACTACTCCACTACTGGTTGACAAGGGTTTGGCGATTTCCGAAAAGTATGATGCTGTGATGGGCCTTGGCCCCTTAAAGCTAATTAACCGCACGGTGGTAGCCATTGATAAGGATGGTAAGATTACTTTTTACCGACGTGGTACACCCGATACTTCAGATATACTTGCCTCTTTCAAATCTAACAAAAAACCCGACTAGCTATTTTGGTATCATCTCAATAATTTGAGGGTAGGGGTGTATTGCATACACCCAAAATGAGGCCAGACTACAACCCCTACCTATTGATATGATACCTGAAACCTGATTTATCCATCCTATTTTCTCCTAAACCCATTACCCTTTCTTTGACATAATAATTGACAGATAATTAATATGGTTAGGGTCTATTCAAACTCGAACGGGTCTGTTATACTGTTTTTAATCCTTTCTACTATTGAGTAAAGGGACAGCACTTACTGACAGTATTAATACCCTCGCTCTAAAGTTGGTTTCGGCTCAAGATAAAGAGAAGAGTCGAAAGCGGCCAGATTACCGACAAGTTAATTTCTACCGAAGGAGAATCAAGTTGATGTGCCTCAAGATTAAGGCTCTGTCTTCAAGCTCGTTTATGCTACTTTCTATAGGGCTAATTGCTCTGGTTTTGGTGGCCTGTGGCGATTCCACCACTACCCCATCTCCTACCGCTGTTGCGGCAACCACTGCTGCCGTTCGCACTACCGTTGCCGTTACCACCACTGCTGCCGTTCGTACTACTGCCGCCGTTACCACCACTGCTGCCGTTCGTACTACTTCGGCAGCTACCACTGCTGCTCAGAGCAGTGCCACCACTGCCGCTGTTCGCACTACTTCGGCAGCTACTACTACTCAGAGCAGTGCCGCCACCACTCCTAGCGTTGCCGCCAGCAAGCTCACCCTTCCGGCAATTAGTGGCGCAACTCAAATAGAGGTTGACCCGGCTATCCTTCAAGACTTTACCAAGCAGTTACCGGGTGGAGACCTCAAAATGTATGCTTCGGACGATGTTTCAGACAAATTATTTACCAATGTAGATAAAGTCGTCACTGGAGAAGGCTATAAATTCAATATCCCCGGTCAGACCGCCGCAGTCAAAGGCGATGGCGGAGGCTATATTGGGATTTATACTAAGACTGGGGCACCTGATCTGATTATTTTTACTGGGGATGTGCCACAGGATGATCAGCAGACAAATAGCAGCTTTAGTGTTCCAGGGTTAAATGCCGCCGATTCCAAGAAACTGGCAGATCAGTTCAAAGGTAAAAAGACCGTTGCTTTTATCTTGGTGGATCCCACCAGTACTTTGAGTGGTATGATGATCGCGCTTATGAGTTTTACCCCAGGAGCTGGAGGAGCCTCAAGCACTTCAAATCCAGGCCAAAGTCCTAGTGCCGTCAGCAACAAATCTCTTGAAGTAAGCGAAAGCATCCTGCCGGTTTATCCCGGTGCCACACGGGTAGATACCTCTCCCGGTAAAGTAGGTAACGAGATTACCGTTTATTATCTCACTACCGATAAATTTCAGGATGTTTTTGCTTGGTACAAGACTAAGTTTAGCCTTGCCGAGAACACCGATATTAGCAGCAGTTTTTCCAGCAGTACTGGTCAGTCGGCTAATTTAGGCGCAGGTGGAGCAAAATATTCTGTAAAAATCACTATCCTTGGCCCCGATGCCCAAAGCAACTCTAGTTCGAGTGATCTTGTCAAAGCCGCTAAACCAAGCTCTGCCGATACGGTGATTGCAGTAGTAGTTAGTCCACCAACCGAGTAATACAAGTCGAGGAAGCGTATCATCTTAATTGGTGTTTACTATATAAACTCGACGCACTTAGGGCGAAGGTCAGTCCTTCGCCTTTCCTCATCTTGGGCGTATGCAATACGCCCTTACTCCGAAAAGTAGTTTCTCAGATAAATAATGTGTTTTCTCACGATGTAGGGGTTTATTCAATAAACCCAAGCCAAGTTGGGCGTATGCAATACGCCCCTACGCCGAAAAGTAGTTTCTCAGATAAATAATGTGTTTTCTCACGATGTAGGGGTTTAT
>JACAUC010000405.1 GCA_013390945.1 Candidatus Chloroheliaceae bacterium | reverse complement strand
TCAGAGAAATCCCGATCAAATAAGTCCCTGTAGGAGGGATTTCTAATCCCGATCAGAGAAATCCCGATATTTATAAGGTATTGCTACTAAAGATCATTGGTAGAAAGAGATTCCGGTTTTGATACCGGCGGCCTTAAACGGATCGCGAACCTCACCAGACTTAATCACTCCAGTGCGGCGAATTTCGGGTAAGTGTTCCAGATTGTCGCGGGCGTAGGTGTAATTCGGGTCAATTTCAAGCGCCCGTTTTAAGGCGGCTTCGCCTTCGTCGTACCGCTTTTGCATTATCAGCGACATGCCCAGATTAAGCCAAGGCTGCGGCAGAACATCGCCCATTTCGATTAACTGGCGAAAAACCTGCTCGGCTTGCGACCACTGCTCTTTTCCCTGATATTTGACACCTTGCTGGAAGAGGCTTTCCTGTACCAACAATTGCTCTAGGGTGAAACCATGCCCTCTTGATTCCAGACTCTTCGTAACTAGCTCCCGGCTGAAGCTCAATTCCTCTTCCAGCTTATCTTGGAATGGGGCCGAATCCGGCAGGGCTGCCGCCCGTTCAAAATCTTGCAAGGATTGTCCAATACGGCTGGTATAACGACTGGTTAAGCCCCGGTTAAACCACAACTCCGCATCGTCCGGGGCTAACTTCACCCCCTCGGTAAAAGCTTCGTAAGCTTCGGTAGCGTTCTTTTGCATAACTTGAGCTACTCCTAGATAGCGAAAAGCATCCACGCGCTGCCTTGAAGCGGGTGGTGCGCTACGTAATACCCGTTGAACGGTAAATATCGCGCCCTTATAGTCTTTTTCGATCAATTGTTGCGACGCATTAGCCAACGCTCGATCAAGTTGTTTCAGGTCAACCAATGATCCCTTTGCTTTTGTGGCAGGTTTATTTCCTTTTGCTTTTTTGCTCATCTTCTTAACAATTCCTCCTTTTCCTTCTTCCCTTACCTACAACTCCCCTTTGAAAGCCTTATCCAGCACCGAAGGCAATAACGCCTCCAATTCGGCGTTGGTCTCCGCCTGCAATTTCTTCAGTGCATCCACTTTCGCCTGCAAATCGTCCAGATAGGCGACAACGCGGCACTGTTCTTCAAGTGGTGGAAGTGGAACTTTTATTCTCGCTAAATCTTTCAAATTCATGTTAGGTTGAGTAGTTTGAGTGGCTCCTTCAAGGGCCACTTTCTTTGTATATTCTAACGCCCAATAAATAAATTCTGAAGTAACAATATCTTGGTTTGCTACAATTCCAACAATGCTATGTCTATCCATTCCTCAGACTTGGTAAGAATTTCATTCAAAGGCACAAGCGGCCATGTAACAATAGTAGATACAGTCATCAGATAATCTCCAGATGAGCTAACGCTCACCGTTGTCATGATTTCTGGTTTGAAACCCGACCCGGAAATTTATTTCCGGTCTAATTTGCTAAAGTGTATTAAAATACACTGAATTTAGCCCATTCCAATGCCGAAATTGATTTAGTGAGTTTTAACTCACTTTAGCTATTAGGCCCGGAATTTATTCCGGGACGGGCGATACCATACCCGATTCTGGCTTTTTGCTTGATTATAAATCATTAGTAATCGGTTCTGAAAGTGCCTGTTTGATTTCAGCCATAATTTCAAGGATACGCTGCTCCTTGCGGACGATGCTCTCCACCAATTGAGCGGGTGGCAAATGCTCCAAATCCTGCTTTGTAGTCGGGTTCTTCAGGTCAAGGTTGCAATCGTTCGCCAAAATTTGCTCAACGGGTACTCTCCAAGCTTGCCCGTTTTCGGTGCGGTTGTCCCACCACTGGCGGCAAGCCTCAAACTCCTCGTATTGGAGCGGCTTGGTTTTGCTATAGCTGTTGCGTCCTTCGGGCAAGGATAGCTCATAGTACCAGATCTTGCGGGTACAGGGCAGCACATCCTCCGGGGAGTAAGCGCAGGCTTCAAAGAAGAGCAGGTTGGTGGGTATGCCCGTGTAAGGCGCAAAGACCCCGTTGGGTAGCCGCACAATCGTGTGCAAATTGAACTCGGTCAACAACTTCCTTTTGATTTCGGCGGCAATCCCGTTGCCAAAGAGAAAGCCGTTCGGCAACACAATCCCGCAGCGTCCGCCCGGTCGCTTGAGCATCCCCATTACATACTGGAAGAAGAGCAGGGCGGTTTCGGCGGTACGCATCCCCTCCGGGAAGTTGTTGAGAATACCGTGCTCTTCCTCGCCACCGAAGGGCGGGTTAGTCGCCACTACCTCCACCCGTTCATCTTCTTTGATATTCTTGATATTGATGTGAAGGGCGTTATCCTCAATAATGCTAGGATATTCAAGGCTATGCAGCAACAGATTCATTACCCCCAGCAGGTAGGGCATGGCCTTCTTCTCAATTCCCCATATCGAACGCTGAAGTTGCTTGCGCTGGGCCGGGTTACGCGCCTCATCTCTTAGCCGTTCGTGAGTCTCTACCAAGAAACCGCCCGTGCCGCAAGCCGGATCGAGGATAGTCTCGCCTAGTTTCGGATTGAGTCGGTCAATAATAAAGCGTACCACCAGACGAGGGGTGTAAAACTCACCCGCATCTCCCGCCGCGTCGCGCATCTCCCGCAACATCGTTTCATAGAAGAGCGAAACGGCGTGAACATCATCCGACGAATTAAAATTGATGAGGCTGAGCTTGTCCACCACCTCCCGCAAAAGATAACCGGAGCGGATGCGGTTATAAGTACCCTGAAAAATCTTGCCCGTAATGCTGCGAATGTCGTCTTCTGCCGGGCCAGAAAGTCGGGAGAGGTACGAGATCAGATCGTTATTGACAAAGCTAAGCAATTCCTCACCGCTCAGGCGCTTGGTCTTGTCTTCCGATGCTGCCCAATTGCGCCAACGATAGGGTGATTGAATCACCGGGTCGTAAGCATTGCCGTATTCATCTTCGCGAGCCATCTCAAAATCGTCAAAACTTTTCAAGAAGAGCAGCCACGCCAATTGCGGCAGGCGGTCGGTATCCCCCGACAAGCCTGCGTCCTTCCGCAACAAATCGCGCACACTCTTGATAGTGGAGGCAAGCTGCTGCCTGCTGGTCAACGGCTCTTTCTCTTTTTTGCCGCGCTTAGTGCTTACCGCTTCAGTTTTAAGCGTGGTGGCCTGTTCAGCCTCAGTCATGCCGTTATCCTTTCAAAATAATTCTTGCCATATTCAAACCAACCATTGTAGGATGGATTTTCAATCCCGATTAGGTTCAGCCCACAAATCGGGATTAGAAATCCCTCCTACAGTTTATAGAGCAGTTCGCGCAATTCGCCAAGTGCCTCCCGTCCCGATTAGTGCCAATCAAACCAACCATTGTAGGATGGATTTTCAATCCCGATTAGTGCCAATCAAACCAACCATTGTAGGATGGATTTTCAATCCCGATTAGTGCCAATCAAACCAACCATTGTAGGATGGATTTTCAATCCCGATTAGTGCCAATCAAACCAACCATTGTAGGATGGATTTTCAATCCCGATTAGTGCCAATCAAACCAACCATTGTAGGATGGATTTTC
>JACAUC010000404.1 GCA_013390945.1 Candidatus Chloroheliaceae bacterium | reverse complement strand
GTGACTTACGGGTCTGGTAGAGGTGCAACAATTATTGCTGGCCTTCCTACACCTCTTGCTACTCGTGTTAGTGGCGGCACTCAAGTGAGCGAGAGCGACATTCCGGTGTACCCCGGAGCTAGGCGGGTAGATTCGATGTCTGCTTCTGTTAGTGGAATGACTTCGGTATTTTATCTCACAAGTGATGATTATAGCAAGGTGGTTACTTGGGTTAAGAAAGCCTTTACCGATAAGGGTTGGACTGAGGTGGGCGTACTAGATTCTCTCACTCAGGTTGGTAGTGCTGCTTTTACTGGCAAGAGGGGAACGGCGAGTTTCTTTGGTACGATTGTTGGGCCTAATGCTCAAAAGGAAGCCGCCTTTGCGGGTGTTAAGGAGCAGACTGGTGCTGGTTCTAACGATACCATCCTCAGTGTAAGTCTTACTAGTGGTTAAATCCTAACTGTTGCACATTCGCTGTAGGCGAAATAAATTTCCTTGATTTTCTCAATGACGTAGCATCTCAATAATTGGGGGAGGGTCTTACTAAACGCGCAGTTTTCTGCGCGTTTATTTAATAATCCTTTCCCCCATCTTTCCTTCTTTATTAGTTTTTATCATTATTTACCAGAAAAGGAGTTTTTGTATGAGCCAGTATTCTGACCAAGTTCCCTCTAGTGATCCTCAAGCTAAGGGTCAATTTCAGCCTGCTGTTAATCCATTACCAACGGGGGTGGGTGCATTTCCTGATGATCCCGCGTCTTACGATATTTTATCGGTTTCCATTCAGCTGCCTCAACAGGTTAGTTCTGGGTCGAGCAGCTTACCGCCTAATATTGCTGGCCTGTTAGCTTATCTGTTTGGCTGGTTAGGTGGCCTGTTTTTCTTGTTTATTGAAAAGAATAATTGGGAAGTACGTTTCAACGCGATGCAATCGGTAATTGTCAGTGTTTCGTACACGCTCTTCCTCGGTTTTCTGTCTGGAGTGTTGTTTCTACTACAGTTGGGGGTTTTAACTATGGTGGTTTCGTGGGCCTACTTTGGTTATGTTGTTTATATGATGGTTATGGCTTATCGAGGCAGGCATATAAAGTTGCCTGTGGTGGGTGGGCTTGCCGAGCGATTGGCTATTACCTTTATGCGTTAAATCTTTGGCCTGCCTAATGGGTACTGCTTGGGCTTTATTTGAAACAAGAGAAAGAAGTCAGATGGATCAACCTATCGTACCAGCATCCATAGAAATATTTATTGGCCTTCAGGCCCGCACGATACAAGGTGAACGAGATGATTTAGGGGGGTTTCGTATGTTTACGGCGGCCTATCCTCCGGGAAGATCGGTAGATGGTCGTTGCCCTCCTCTATCGAGTAAATATTTGTTGGATAGCGGTGCTTTTACGGACAATATTGAGAAACGTCTTACCCCAGAGCAGGCTTTAGAGCGTCAGCAGGCTTGGCAACGTCTGGTCTCTTATGGGCCAGATGGGGCAGGCCGTATTTTTAATGCTTTTGGTCTTTGTTCGTATGATTTGCTGATTGATGAAACTTGGGTATTCGGCAAAAAGGAAAAGAGGCGTTGGACAATTGAAGCCGCTGAGTGGGCGGTTCGGGAAACGGTTTTATCCGCGAACTATCTTGCTCTTCAGCGTGAGAGATTACCCGGTCAAAAGCTAATTTTGACGGGTCAGGGAGTGGATGCGCTTCAATACTCCGAATGTGCCTGCGAAATCTTGAAAGTAGCTCAACCGCAGGATTGGTTTGGTTTCGGGGGTTGGTGCATCGTTGGCCGATACCGGAGTTTGCTACCTGAGTTTTTCAAAACTCTAGCTCTGGTATTGCCGATGGTTAAACGCGCGGGTTTAGCCCATTGCCACCTTTTTGGAGTAACCTATTTGCCAGCCCTCGGTGGCCTCCTTTATATGGCTGATCTATTCGGTTTAACGGTCTCTACGGATGGGACTAAGCCGATTAAAGATTGCCTCTGGCTTAGTACGTTTAACCGACAAAAGGCCGGATGTAAAGTGGCCTCTGGTTATTGGCGGGATAATGTTCGCTGGTGGCAAGATGCCTGCTTCAATTTGAGAAGTAGCCCTTATTATATGATGCCGCCGTCTGTAGGTAAGGAGGGTTTTTAACTTTGAGTACAATTGACCTTGTTTTTTTGATTGTGTGGTTATGTTCAGTCTCTATCTTTGCTTCTTTAGGGGTGACTAAAGCGGTAGGTTTGGCATTGGGGGTGCTGGTCTCTTTTTTGGTACTTACTCCTTTGTTGGTAGGTTCTGTATCGGATTTCTGTGCTACGGTTATTGGGGTTGTCGTTGGCAATCAAGGAATGTCACCAGATAAAGGTCTCGCGCGAGGGTTGACCCTTGGTGTGGTGGTTTTGATCGGTTTAGTTTTGGGTGGTTGGCTCGGTTCAGTTTTAACACTACCTTTCAAAATTATACCCGGTCTTAATTTGCTCAATACGTTAGGTGGGGCGGTATTGGGCTTTTTGGTTGGTTTGTTTTTGGTCGGGGCTACTTTCGTGATTATGACCATCAGTTTTCCTACTTGGTCTCAAACTCAGCTTGGGCAAAGTAATTTTGTTAGCACGTTTCTAGCTCACGGTTTGGGTGAGTTAGTTTTGATAGTTGTACCCTCTGAATGGAAGCAATTCTCTCTTCCTTTGCCACCTTTTCCCGTTATAAACTTTCTCTACTAAATACAAGCTCTTTTTCAGATTTCAGATTTCAGATAAGGCTAAAATCAATATGAACGGTCATACACACGCAATTTGTGGTGCTGCTTCGACATTTTCTACTACTTTGCTTCTAATTCGGTTTGAGCCGGAGGTTAGTAGTTGCTTGCCTGATTTTCTTTTACCACTCTTCCATCCGCCAGCTTGGTTTTTTGCTATTCCGCTTCCGTTCGAGTTATTAGCCCAAACCACTTTGGGTACAGGCTCGGTAGGAGATGGAATTGTACAAGGGCCAGAAAAGTTAAATCAGGTTTGGTCTTTTATTTCGGTGGTTGGTCTACCTTTGCTTTTAGTGCTTTTTATTGGCTGGGTTGTAGGCCAACTTCCTGACATAGACGAACCACATAGCAGCATTGCTAATTCAGGTAATAAGTTGGGGAGGTTGTTCGGCGGTGGCGGTGGTTTTCTTTTTGGTTTGGTGTCTCTTATCTTTTCTCTTCTTAATATAATCCCTCAAATCCTAGCGTTTTGTGCCAATCGCTTTTTCGGTGGTCATCGTAACGGAATAGTCCATGGTCTCGTTGGATTATTGGGTGGTAGCCTCCTAGTAGGAGGGATTTCTCAACTTTTATGGGGGCAGCCGTTTTATGGTCTGCTCTTTTTCGTGGCTTTCATTTCACATTTAATCCTCGACAGTCTGACCGAAATGGGTATCCGTTGGCTTTGGCCCTTCTCCAAAGAGAGTTATCATTTTTTGCCCAAATCTTTCAGGCTTCATTCAGATAGCTCTTTTTCTAATCTGGCTCTTCAACAATTGGTTTTGCTTCCTGCTTTGCTGGGGAATTTTTTCCTTTTGTTTGGGCGGTAGTGTATCGGTAGTGGTAGTTCGGTAGTGGTAGT
>JACAUC010000403.1 GCA_013390945.1 Candidatus Chloroheliaceae bacterium | reverse complement strand
ATCGGGATTAGAAATCCTAATCGGGATTAGAAATCCTAATCGGGATTAGAAATCCTAATCGGGATTAGAAATCCCTCCTACAATGGTTTATGTGACAGGTATTGGGATTAGATCTTGAAGCCGAGCCTTCTATCCAGCCCGGACGTTTTCCCCTTGATAGCGGCCTTGGTAGGTCTCGCCTTCGCCTAAACTACTACTCAATTCGTAGAAACAAAGTTGCGCGACTCGGGCTTGGTAGGCCAATTGTAAGCCTTGCGGATTATGCACCACCAGCAAAAGTTCACTACGTCCGTTATAACCGGGATCCCATAGGGCAGTATTCACGGTGGCCCCACACCGTAACATCGTGGAGCGTGGTTGGGCAATGCCCATCAAATTAGGTGGCAGGTGTACAATTTCATTCACCACCAGTTTATAAGGGCCAGGTACTAGAAGTGCCAGTCCCTTCTCATCGAAAGGTACTTCCTCATATTCGGGTAGGTGGGTTTCGGCTTGGGTAAAAGCTACCGTGGCCGACGAAACAAAGCGGAAGATCTTTTGTAAAGAAAGATCAATTCCGGCAGGCTGAACTTGAACTGCCGGATCAACCATATTTTCTACTAGGGGTTGTCCTTCTAACGGGTTTAAATACTTTATTAGTTCGTTTTTAGTCAGAGGCATATAAAATTACTCCGCTTCAGCCGAGAGCTTACTAGGCTCCGGCAAAATTTGCCCGGCATATTTGTTGCCCGGCTTCATCCGATAGGGGGTAGCGGCAGGTGACGAGAGTTGCTCAAAGGTAAAGGCGCAAATCCTCATACCGGGATAGAGTGCTACCGCAATCCTCCCTAAGTTGCCCAACTCCATCGTGGCCGTACCCACCCAGCCCGGCTCAAAGAGAGCCGCCGTACTATGCACGATAATGCCCAACCGCGCCAAACTGCTGCGTCCCTCTAGCCTTCCCACTAGGTCATCCGGTAATTCCAGCTTTTCCACCGTGCTTGCCAGCACAAAGTCGCCGGGGTGCATCATAAAGGGCTCGCCCTCCGTCACCACAATCTTCCGCATAGATTCGGCCACTGCGTTAGGGCTACGCGGGTCAATGAAGCTATAGCGGCTATGCTCAAAGACCATAAAAGTGTTGCCCAGTCGAAAATCCACCGAACACGAACTTAGTTGCTTCGTCTGGTCTATTTCGGGTGTAATCTTAATTTTGCCTGCCTCTAGGTAAGCCACTATATCGCGGTCGCTCAGCACCATCGGTTAACCTCTCCCATCCCCATCTTTAAAAGAAAAATCATGACCCGCGTGATTTTCGCACATCTACCTGCCAAAGTCAAAGGTGATAAACCTCGAACTCTTTAGCTTTAATAATACAATCTGATCTGCTATAATAAAATAGTTCTAATCTCTAAACTTAGGAAGGAGTTTAACTTATGGCTTTGCGTAGAGAGGATTTACTAGAGCGTTACCCCGAAGAATATTTATTAGAGGAAGATGAGATGGGTGAGAGTAATTCCCAGTATCAACTGGCTATCTACTTAGTAGATGTCTTGAAATGGTATTATCAAGAGCAGAATTGGCTGGTAACTGGAAACCTTGAATTACACCATCCTGCCATTCAAAACTCAAAGCACAAAATAATTCCTGATGTGGTTGTTTTTAAAGATATTGAGCTTACTGAAGAAGTACAAGCGGATCTAACCAGTTGGAAGATTAACCAACGACATCCTGCTCCGCCGGTAATCTTTGAAATTAGCTCCGCCTCCACCTGGGGCAACGATATTGAGGAGGGGGAGAAGCGTAAACCAGAGATTTACGGACGGATTGGAGTGCAAGAATATTTTGCTTATGATCCTAATCCTACCCCGGTCTGGCAGAATCAAGAAGGGCGGCGCTTGTTGGGTTGGCGTTATGTGTGGAATAATCCCACCCCCCAACCCCTACTATCGGATGAGCGGGGTCGTCTGTGGAGTGAGGTTCTGGAGAGTTGGCTAGTACCGGATGGTGCTTATCTGCGTCTCTATGACCGGGAGGGTCAACTACGCTTGACTGGACGAGAAGCGGAACGTGCCGGACGAGAAGCGGAACGTGTCGGACGAGAAGCGGAACGTGTCGGACGAGAAGCGGAAAGGCAAAGGGCTAACGCTGAAGGGCAAAGGGCCGAAGCGGAAAGGCAAAGGGCTAACGCTGAAAAGCAAAGGGCCGAAGCGGAAAGGCAAAGGGCTAACGCTGAAAAGCAAAGGGCCGATAAGTTAGCCGAACTCTTACGTCGCTATAATTTAGATCCCGATAATTTACCTTAAAACTACAACTTGGCTTTAATTTGATAGCAGAAACAAGATGAGCCAAGAAAATCCAATAAATCCAGAAGAAGAGGTCGTGCTTGGAATAACAAGGGCTGATCCCGCTTTCAAAGAGATCATTGGGAAATTAGCCCTCGCTATGGGCTTGTATATGGTTGGGGCCGAAATATATCCAAATTGCTCACCAATGTTGCCCGCACCGCCCTCTTTTGCGTTAAGAACCCCAAAGTAAAGGCGCAGAACGCATAGATGCTGAATGGGACGAGGTGCTTGAAAGTAGATTTCCACGTCTAGCACTTACTAGGCCGAACAGCTTCAAACGCCTTTTAGCCACTGTCGAAACTAAAAAGGTGGTTGAAGCCTTGGGTACGGACGAACTGGCTGATAATATTCAATACGTTGACTGGGGAACAAATGCAAGAAATTGTTTGCCGTTGGCAGTCTAAAAATCAACAAGAGCCTACACTGTAACCACTCGTGTACGGGATGTTATAATTTAATAGCGAAATTTCGCACCACCAACACCACCCCGGAAAGACACCGAAATAGTGGATAAACTTGCATACTGATAGAAAAAATGATATTCTATCAAAGGTAACAGAGGGACAATTGGTATCAATTAGCGTTCTCGCTTACAGAGAGGACTAAATATAGCTTTATGCCTACTTATGAAGAAATTAATACCCAAATTAAAAATATGGATATTAGCCTGGGTATTAATTTCTTGTTCCGAAAAGGTTCTATTAAGGAGTTAGCTAAAGTAATGTGGCAGGGTGAGAATCTGCTCAACATTATAGACGCCAAGCTTGATAAAGACAATGAGTTTGGTATTTTAGCTGCTACTGACCAGAGGTTGTTATTTGTTTGTAAACCACCTATCAGTTTTCAGGTTAAAGTAGAGCAATTTAATTACGATAAAATTAACTCTCTTCAATACAAAACCGGGATAGCTTTTGGTGAAGTGACTATTTTTGTGTCTGGCAATACCCATACTCTGAGCGATATACCAAAGGAGAGAGTAAGAGACTTCGCGGAGCAGGTACAGCAATTAATCTCCAAAGTTCACCAGCGTCAGGCACCAACTTATCTCCCTAGTCAACAACCGCCAAACCAACCACAGCCAGCACCTGATATGATTTCGCAGCTAGAGCGATTGGCAAAGCTGAAGGAAGAGGGTCTACTAGCTGAAGAAGAATTTTTAGCTCAAAAGCAAAAACTTTTAGGCTTTCCCGAGTACCCGACCGTCCCGTCCCGAGTACCCGACCGTCCCGTCCCGAGTACC
>JACAUC010000402.1 GCA_013390945.1 Candidatus Chloroheliaceae bacterium | reverse complement strand
TTTGCAAGTTCCTAAGCGATCTCCCTAGTTCCACAATCTTTGTGGACTGTAAGAGAAATAAAAAAGTCGGCCTAGTCTATTCTGAAGATTTTACCTTGCACGAAACGGGTCGTATTTTTGTAGATGGCCCTAACCTGATTCTAAAGGTCGGGGAGCAATGTTTGGTAGATCCTTATTATACAGTGGAAAGCTTGCGCTATTACGCTCCTTTGCCCTATGGGGCGGTACACCCGGAAAGACCGGAACGTACCGCCCTCATTTATGCTTCGCTGGAGGCCACAGGTCTGTTAGAAGAATTACGACAGGTTTCCCCTGAAGCGATCAGCGACTCACTCTTAGCGACCGTACATCAGCCTGATTATATTGCTGCCGCTCGTCATCTGGCACAGACCGGAGGCGGTTGCCTAGGGGAAGGCACTTTACTCTCCTCGCGCTCTTACGAAATCGCCCGCCTATCGGCGGGTGCGGGTATTACAGCGGCCCGAAAAATATTGGCGGGAGAGTTGAAAAGTGCTTTTGTCCTTTCCCGTCCACCCGGTCATCACGCCCGTCAGCATCAGGCTGCTGGCTTTTGTATCTTTAATAACGTCGCCCTACTGACCCACTTCTGGCTTGAGCAAAAGCCAAAAGACCGGGTTCTTATTATTGATTGGGATGTCCACCATGGCGATGGTACACAGAGCTTTTTCTACGAGGATCCGCAGGTCTTTTACTTGTCGCTCCACCAGTACGGACCACCCGACCTCTATCCAGGTACTGGTGCAGTGGAAGAGACTGGCGCGGGAGAAGGCTTGGGTTTTACCGTCAATGTGCCACTGCCGGGTAAGGCCGGGGATAAGCTTTACCTCGAAGTTTTTGAAGAACTTGTTCCGGCAATAGTGGCGCAGTTCCAGCCAAATCTAATTTTGGTTTCGGCAGGCCAAGATGGTCACTTTAATGATCTCAACCAACTCTATCTGTGGGATCCGTCCGGTGGAATGGCCCTTACTGCTCAGTGCTACCACCGTCTGACCCAGACCGTGCGCCAACTGGCCGAAACTTATTGCGACGGTAATTATATGCTCCTCCTAGAAGGTGGCTACGACCTGCGTAACCTCTCCAACAGCGTAGTCAATTGCATTTGTGCTATGCTGGGTCTGCCAGAAATGGTTACAGAGCAACTACCCGCCAATTTAGCCGTTGTAAACGAGGGTGCATCAGCGATCATCCCGCGCGTTCGGCAACTCTTAGGTTAGTAAGTGTCCGAAAAGTTGAAACTTAGCCGCGAGTGATCTCTCGTTATTTTGTTCGTAATGTTGAACTGCTATAATTAGACGTGCAGGTTGGAGGTTAATATTTCTCTTTATATTTTATTTCACTAGCACACGGTGCTTTTATCAAAATCCTTTACTTATTTTGCATTTTTTAGAAAGGTTACTATTATGACTCAAGAAAACAATCCGTCTACCAAACCAGCACTTCGTTCAAGTGTGACAAGTTATCCGGCGGAAGTTCGTAGGCTAGGTTCCCGTGCTATTCAAATCTTTGATTCTTTGTATCAAAGCGATATAGAGAAGGGTCATACCCATGCGGAAGCCTATTTTTATGCGGCTAACTATACACCAGAAAGGTACAGAACCGAACAACGCCAGCTTAACACTAGCTTGGAACCAACTTAGTATCTTCTCCATAATTTGTGGTAGGGGTACATTTAAATATTAATCTAACACGGTAGTTAGAGGTATTGCTCTTCTTATGAACTTTTTTAAAAAAAACCTTTTCCTTCTGGTGAGAAGATACCAACTTCTGATCAGTTCTCTTCTTCTTGCTCTCATATCTATTGCTATTACTCTCTTTGACCTTGGCTTTACCTTACGTTGGCTATCGTTTAATCTTTGGCTTCTTTCGGTAGTGATGGCTTTTATCGCCTTACAACTCCCTTTCAACTTCAAACGTTTCAAGTCGGTTAGATTTGCCAGAAGTGAAGTTTTACTCTTTCTCTTACTGCTAACTATCGCACTTTTTAGCCGATTTTGGCTTTTGACCACTTATCCGTTTGCTCCCATTGGGGATGGTCTGAGGGATGGAGGTTTGGCGGCAGCGCGGATTGTCAGGGGGGAAATCAAAAATATTTTTGCCTATGATTATGACTATGCCCATAATCTAGTCATCCCCACCCTCACCAGCTTTGCCTATCGGATTTTTGGCGAAAATGTCCTAACCTATCGGCTTCCGGCGGCTTCTATTGCAATTTTTAGTTCTTTGCTGCTTTATTTTACAGCCCGTCGCTTCCTTGGTAAAGCGATTGCCTTTTGGACCACGCTAATCTTGCTCAGTTTACCACTCCATCTTTATTATGCTCGTACTGAAGTCGTAGTGATTTTTAGCAGCTTTTGGACGACCGCTACCTTCTATGCGTTGGGGAAATTTCTGGAGAAGCGTAGCCTTAGAAATTATGCCATTACTGGTTTGGTCATCGGTTGCGCTATGGGTTTCCATGCCGCCGCCAAAGCGATGTCTTTGATAGCTCTTTTTCTGGTTTTGGCGATCAGCTTTTATTACTTCCTAAAGAAAGTGGACCGAAAAACAATTGCGTTGGGCCTTGGATTGATGCTTCTGCTGATGGTAGTAGGCTTTGGTCCACGCTTGGTTTTTTCCACGCCTGATGTAATCTTTCAAACCGCTAAGCTAAACGTTCTCGATGATGTGCTGATCTCTCCCAACACCAACGGCACAGATCCCACTCTGAAAAAACTGATTCAACCTTTTGAAAATTATCCAACTTCGTTGATGATCTATATCAGTGGTCATACTACCAGCCATTATCATGATAAGAAACCGATTTTAAATTTTGTCTTTGCGGTCTTTTTTGTGGTAGGGTTGGTAATGGCACTGATGACAGGTAACATTACCCTGCGTATAATCGGATTTTTTGCGGTTGCTTTACCCTTTACCAATAGTGCCATTACCGATGCCATCAATGCCGATCATCGTTTAACCCCGCTTTTACCTGTAGCCAGTGTCCTAGTAGCCTACGGCTTTACCGAAGTCCTGAAAAAAATCAGCCAACCTAACCTCCTTTTTCGGCTGGTAAGGGTAACACTAGTGCTTCTGTTGCTGACCACCTCTGGACTTTCTATCTTCTGGTTCTTTGATAACGAAGAGGCTTCCTATAACATGTTTCGAAAGGATGACGCTAAAGTCTATCAGGACTATATGCTTACTTATGGTATCAAAACGGTTCAAAATGACAAAGTCTTGCAAAATTCCAGTCAAATCTGTTTTACGATCTCACCAGCAAATCTCGAATATTTTAACCTTTTGCACATCCAAGAACAGTTCATGTTTTTCCTACCCGGTAGGGTCATAGAAACTCCGGTAAATAACAAAGTAGCGGACAACCAACTTTATATCTCGGCCTCCTGCACCGGGGATATTACCGACGGTTCTTGGCAACCCCTAGATTATTGCACTCTTCCTGAAAAATTTGTCTGTACTCCCAACCAAACTACCTTCAAACTATTTCTTCGCTCCTCCTAACTTGTCAAAGGACGGAGCCTTTTCCTACAGAGATGCTATGTCAAAGGACGGAGCCTT
>JACAUC010000401.1 GCA_013390945.1 Candidatus Chloroheliaceae bacterium | reverse complement strand
TCCCGATTTAACCCGATTTCTAATCCCGATTTAACCCGATTTCTAATCCCGATTTCTAATCCCGATTTCTAATCCCGACTAATCCCGACTAATCCCGATTTCTAATCCCGATTTCTAATCCCGATTTCTAATCCCGATTTAACCCACAATCGGGATTAGAGACAATTTTAGGGTCTAGCGGTTTGCGAGGTGCATCGGCATAATTACATGGACGTAATCATCTTTGCCGACAGGTTTGATGACACCGGGGTTAGCGGGAGTTTGCAGTTCGATAGCCACTTGTCCGGTATTGAGAACACCCAACACATCGCTCATATATTTGGCGTTAAAAGCAATTTGGGCAGCGGCCCCATCTACAGTGGCATCAATGTCGCTGCGATTGTCGCCTACTTCGGCGGCGTTGGCACTGAGGGTCAGGCTACCGGGAGTCAAGTCTTCACCGGGCGTGACACTGACCCTGATTATATTGCCGCCGCTATCTTTGGCAAAATAACCCGCTACCTTCACGGCTCGTACTAGCTCTTGGGTACTGACTACGGTGCGAGTGCTATAGTTCTTGGGGATAATATCCTGATATTTGGGGAAATTGCCTTCAATTAGACTGCTAGTAAAATGAATTGCATCGGTCTTGAAGAGTGCCTGACTCTTGTTGCCCGTCACACTGATCTCCACCAGCGATTTGTCATCCACCAAGATACGGGCCAGTTCTATCATCGCGCGAGCAGGAAGCAAGATATTGAAGCTACTGCTAACCTCTTCGGTTAGGGGCGAGGTACGTACCGCCAAACGGAAACTATCCGCCGCCGCCATTGTTACCGTATCGCCACTAAAATTAGCAAAGAGGCCCGTCAAGACCGGGCGAGTCTCGTCGGTGGAGGCCGCAAAACTAACCTGTCCCACCGTCTCCTTCAAAACGCCCGATTCGATTACCGCCGAATTTGCCGGATTGGTCACATTGGGTAGCGCAGGGAAATCTTCCGCCGCAATACCTTTAATATTGGCCTCCGAGCGTCCACTTCGCACATTTAAGGTGAGGGTTTGCTCATCCAGTCCTATATTCACACTATTTTCACTGGCTAAGTTTGAAACAAAATCGGTAAGCAAACGGGCTGGGACCGTAATTTCACCCTCTTCTATAATTTGAGCCACTACCCAGACGGTGATCGAAATCTCCAAGTTAGTCGCTGCCAGCTTCAATCGCCCACCTTCGCCTGAATTATCGGTAGCAATCAGGATATTGTTAAGCACCGGCAACGTATTTTTAGTCGAAACAGCTCGACCCACAATCGAAAGTCCTTTGCCTAATAGTTCTTGCTGGCAGCTAACCTTCATAACAAGCGTACTCCTTTTCCTTCGTTTAAGATATGCGTGGCAATGCCCCTAACATAATAAAGCAGAAAAACAAAATGGCTAAGCTAATCTAGTACGGAGGTAAATTATAGCATAGTAGGGCAAGCAATGTTGAGTTATCCACATGAAGAGTAGAGTTGTTGAAAACTCGGTTAGAGGCGGACTGACGTAAGTGAAGAGCTTGCGGAACGAAGGGGTTATCCACTACTTTGTGGATGGATCGGGATAACTAGAAAATCCTTTCTAACTAGATTTGTTCAGCTTTAGCCATTTGCAAAGATTTCTTAACCATGCTATAATTTCAGGGCTTAGGGCGATTAGCTCAGTTGGTTAGAGCGCACGGTTCACATCCGTGAGGTCACTGGTTCGAGCCCAGTATCGCCCATTTCCTATTAAAACTAAATTAGTTAAAGAAATAGACCCACCTTATGCCTTCTTAGGGGCTTTTAGGTGCGTCTATTTCTTAGGCAACCAGAGCATTAAGATTCAACTCTATGTCTAACCGCTCCAACAGCGAACGGCACAAGTCAGGATGCCAATCTACCGGTTGACGCACATGGTCGTGGCTATCGGAGCCGCAACTTATCACTAGGTCGCGTTCCTTAGCGAACTTCACCAGTCGCTCCTCCATCTCCGTAGTGTGGGTGTAATGGTAAGCTTCTACCCCATCCAAACCCATCTCTAGCATCTCATCCAACACCTCATTAGGAGCCGCCGAAATCTCGGAGCCGCCTCGTCCCGGATGAGCCAAGACCGGAATACCACCCGCCGCCCGTCCAATCTTCAATACCTGCTCCACTGGTTGTGTAACCGCACCATAAGTATCCACTTCGTGGCAGATGGCCCGGGCCTGACGGAGATCCATAATTTCACCACCGTTTATCAACGCCCTAGAAAGTTCAAAAGCAGGCAAAAGACCACTGCCCGGATATTCCACTGGTACTAGCCCATTTAGTTTAAACCCTCTACTCTTTAATGCCTCAATCATTTTTTGTCGTTTTTCCCAGCGGCGGCGTTGAGTATCTTCCAGCATTGCCTTTAAATTGGCATCTTTTATGTCGAGGCCAAAAACCAGCAGGTGATAGACCGCTTTTTTCCAATCCACCGTAACTTCTACACCTGTTACAAAGTCCAGTCCCGCAGCGGCGGCTTCGATTTCGACTGCCTTTACATTCTCTACCGAATCGTGGTCGGTTACGCTTATAACCTGTACCCCCCGCTCTATCGCCGTCTCAATCAGGCTTTCCGGTGTCCATATTCCGTCGCTGGCTCGAGTATGGGTATGTAAATCTACGCCCCATCCCTCTCCCGAAAGTCTTGTCCTATTTGTCATTTTTTTTGTCCTTTAATCTTTATATTTAAATTTTTTCAAAAACGCACTAGCCTTACCTGCCAGCCAAAAACCGTAACCTTTAAAAAGTGCTATAAACCCTTCATATATAAGTATAACGCAACTTGGTGCTAAAAATAGCGGTTTCTGGTCAAAAGTAGTACTTTAGTATGGGGTACTTGTTTCTGTATCGTCTCAAAAATTCGGAGTAGGGGAGGCGGCTAGGCCCATTGTACGCGGGTTTCGGCAATAAAACCCCCAACGCTTGAGATGATAGGTGGTTCTGACCCCTCCGCTAGTGGTCATCCGCGACACTTTTTATTCCACCAACAAAATTTTTAACGCTCTTTTCGCTCGTTCCACCAAGTAATAACCCCATAGAGGCTGACGTAACCGGCACCAATGCCCAGTAAAATTAGGACTAAGGCCCAGAGAAGTGAACTGTTAGCCCTCAGTACCCCCAATCCGCAAAAAATTAAAGCCCATCCCATTGCAGAAATACTCCAGAGCAAGCGACCCACCTTACTACCCTTCCTAGCATAGTGGCCTGGTTCTGTTTTTTTATTGGTGGAAAAAGCCATAATTTTAACTCCCTACTAAATCTAAGTCTTCTAGTATCCTATTTTCTTGCATATAATATAAGGTTTTAGGTTAATCGTCAACTATCTGGGCAAATTTGTCTTACAAAAAAACCGGAGAGCTTTAGGGTTTGTTACATTGACCTTTTGCCTCCGGCTCTTTATTTGTTTCTAGCTTACAAGTTTACGTGGTTTAGTCCCCGGCTAGAGCCCTCTTTAGTAGCGTCCGCCGCCGCCGCCGCCGCCACTGCTGCGTCCACCGCCACCACTGCGTCCGCCACCGCCGCCGCCACTGCGACCACCGCCGCCGCCACCGCCGTAGCCACCACCGCCGCCGCCACCACTT
>JACAUC010000400.1 GCA_013390945.1 Candidatus Chloroheliaceae bacterium | reverse complement strand
TCCTACAAGGTTTGACCTCAATCGGGATTAGAAATCCCTCCTACAAGGTTTGACCCCAATCGGGATTAGAAATCCCTCCTACAAGGTTTGACCCCAATCGGGATTAGAAATCCCTCCTACATAGGCTTACTTGAAGTCTTGGTCTATTTTACTCCATTTTGTGCTATCAGACCAACCAGTCTACAGCACTCTTTAATAAGGTGTGATTGGGGTATCTTCAAGGTGGCCCGCATTAGCACTAACCTAAAAATTTGTTAAGTTTTTGTAAAACCTTAAAAACCAAGCTACAGAAACCTTGACTTCTAAATAGTTGGGTGCTATGATTGGGATGACACAAATCCCAAAAGATTGCGTCAAAGTAAAAGGAGGTGATGCCAATGATAAATGATAAATGTAAGGGCATCACCGGAGATTTAGTCCGCTAGATCATCGGTGATGTCCTTTTGCAAAAACCGCAACCAGCAAAACTGGAATGCGGTTTTTTGCTTTAGGGAGAAATTATGACCATTGATCCTGCTCTCAAACCAGAGTTTGAAATTCCCCAGCGAGCTATCGCCATTGTAGCCCATCCCGACGACACCGAGTTTGGGTGTAGTGGTACTGTTGCAAAGTGGACCAAAGTGGGTTGTGAAATTCATTTTGTAGTTCTGACTAGTGGTGATAAAGGTACGGAAGACCCTAACGCCGATATTGCCGAATTACGCCGGATCCGCGAAGCCGAACAGGAAGAAGCGGCCCGGATTTTAGGAGTGGCAAGTTGCGTCTTCCTGCATTTTACCGATGGCGAACTGGTCAATACTTTGGAGATGCGCGGAGCGGTAGTGCGCCAGATTCGGCGTTTCAAACCAGAGGTGATTTTTACGTGGGATCCCCTAACCCGCAACTACCGGATGCACCCTGACCACCGCATCTGCGGTCAATTAGCCCTCGAAGCAGCCTTTCCCAGCGCAATGATGCCCCTAAGCTACCCTGAACAGTTGCGCGACGAAGGCTTGGAAGTACACCGTACCAAAAAGTTGTTGCTCTTTGGTAGCGATCTACCTGATTACCAGATAGATATTAGTGCGGTAATCGAGCAAAAATTTGAAGCTATCCGCGCCCATACTAGCCAGTTCGATTGGAACAAGAGTGGCATCGAAGAACGCTGGCGCAAACGTCTGCGCCAAGCGGCGGCGGGTTTTGATTTTGAATATGCCGAAGCTTTTAAGTTGGTGGAGCTATAAGCCGCTCTTTTTCGGTGAAAAGCTGATTTAAATTTGCTCTTGACAACGCTAGGTTTTTGCGTTATAATTAGTGTGTAAAAGACACTAAGTAACTAGGGTGAGGCAAGCGGCATAGGGCCATTTTTTTGGAACGATTGATAGTGTGGTTTTTACACTAAAGGCTAACAACCTTCACCCAAAAGAGGTTAACAATAGCAACAGGAAGAGGTGTAACCATGTCTGTGGAAATAATCAAAAGTAATTTGCAGGAGAACGGTCTAGCTTTCCTGAATTTTTTGGATAATTGGATGGCAGAACTACCGACCATTAGCTTTGAAGAGGTATTAAAGGGTGGCTCACCGGATAAAGTAGCTCTCTTTTCAGTAGATTTGGTAAATGGTTTCTGCTACGAAGGTAAACTTGCCTCGCCTCGTGTGGCCGCCGTAGTGGAACCAGCGCGTCAAATCTTTGAGAAAGCTTATGCACACGGAGTGAGCCACTTTATGCTAGTGGAGGATTGCCATACCCCGGAGGCGGGTGAGTTTGGTGAGTTTCCGCCACATTGTCTGGCTGGAACCTCCGAGGCCGAGACGGTAGCGAGTTTGGCGAATTTGCCCTATGTTGGGAGCTTTACTATTTTGCCCAAAAATTCGTTGAGTGCCGCGCTTGAGCCGGGCTTAGAGGTGTGGCTACAAGCTAGGCCACAGCTTGATACTTACCTGTTAGTGGGCGATTGTACCGATTTGTGCGTCTATCAACTTGCCATCTATCTTAAATTGCGGGCCAATCGGCAAGGTCAACGGCAGCGTGTGATTGTTCCAGCTAATGCGGTAGCGACGTATGATCTAAAATTGGACGGAGTCGGCAACCATCCCGGCGATTTCTTCCAAGTTACTTTCCTCTATCATCTAGCCCTTAACGGGATAGAAGTAGTGCGAACACTGGAGTAAGCAGTTTGGCAAAATAAGTTTATTGAATAAACCCGCCGCAGGTTGGGCGTATGCAATACACCCCTACCCCGAAATTTTGAGACGATACAAAATAAAAAAAGATGGGGCGGTACGTACCGACCCATCTTAAAATCTATTATTTGCTTAAATCCTAGCCTTGAAATTAAGGCTTGGCAGTAGCGGCGGCAGTAGTAGCACCAGCGGCGGCAGTGGTGGTAGTGCCAGTAACGACAGTAGTAGCACCAGCGGCGGCGGTGGTGGTAGTGCCAGTAACGACAGTAGTACCAGTAATGGCAGTGGTGTTAGTGATGGCAGTAGTGCCAGTAATGGCAGTGGTAGCCTTAGCGGTGGTAGCAGAAGCCGGGGCGGTGGTAGCTGCCGGAACAGTATTGGTAGCAGCGTCACCACAGCCAGCTAACGTTAGAGCGGCTATCACTAGGGCTACCAATAACAGATAAAACTTTGAAAAACGAACCATCTTTTTATTCTCCTTAATCATCTTGTGCTAGTTTGATAAAGTTAACATTTTATTCAACCAAACTAGCCTAACCTATTAAAAATCCTATCCGATTTTAACGCCTATCTAAAACTAGAGCGCAACAAAGAAAGGTCTGAATTTAGAATCAAATAAGCTTTAATTCGGACGCACATTGCTGTATTTAAGCTACAACACTACAATGGAATAAGACTTTGAAACACTCGCTTGAGTATTCCACCTATTATTACCTGTTGTTACTTAATAGACGGTAAAGAGCCTTTTTTTGTTCCATAAATTTTTGGCTTTCTTTTTTTGAAGTAGCCTATTATCCGTACTAGACAACTAAGGCCCAAACAAAGGATTTGATTCCTCTGTTCGGGCCTCGATTGATCTATAATCTTAGAAGTGGGTGTAGTAACGCCTAATCCTGTTGCGGCGATTTGGGTGCGGGTGCAGGTTTTTTACTATCCTTGTTTTTGGGTGGTTTCTTTTTTTCTGGTTTGGGCCGATTGCCTTTTAGCTCGATTGGCATAAATTAACCTCCTATAATCTCTAATTGACGCTAAGCTTTGAGGCTCTAAGTATAGCCTCACTGTTACTTCTCTGCAAGATGTTACTACCTAACTATAGCTCAAGTCGCCATTCCTTATCGCAATCAAGCGTTGTACCTGATTAGTACCCTTTACAATAGTAAGCTGGTGAGCATCACGGTAGTAACATTCCATCGGGTATTCGGTATTAGCTTGAAGCCCTCATTTTCAGCCGTTGGTTGTTTCGGGATTGGAAATCCCTCCAACATCGTTGGGCGTTTCGGGATTGGAAATTTCTTCAACATCGTTGGTTGTTTCGGGATTGGAAATCCCTCCAACATCGTTGGTTGTTTCGAGATTGGAAATCTCTCCAACATCGTTGGTTGTTTCGAGATTGGAAATCTCTCCAACATCGTTGGTTGTTTCGGGATTGGAAATCTCTCCAAC
>JACAUC010000399.1 GCA_013390945.1 Candidatus Chloroheliaceae bacterium | reverse complement strand
GAGTACCATCCTAAAGACCAGTCTGCGTGTAAAGCCGGTATGAACCTTGCCTTACGACGCAACGCCAGTTGATTGACCATCACCGCATAAAAAGATAAACTCAAATTCAGTCAGTAGGGTATCAGGTGTCGGGTGCTAGGTATCAGGTGTCAGGAATTATCTGTTCCCCGATACCCGATACCCGATACCCGTCACCCGGTACCCGATACCGAGAAGGAGTAACTTTAAGATGGCCGACGATTTCGTTATAGAAAAAACCATACCCCCCTTAGTCGTCACTACCACACTACCGCTCGACCAGAATCCCGCCGCAATCTATCTGGCAACACTCCGACCTAGCGGACGGCGCTCTATGCTCCACGCCCTCACGGTGATGGCCGAAATGGCGCATCATGGTAGCACCGCTCTGACTTTACCTTGGCACGAGTTGAGATACCAACATACGGTGGCGATTGCGATGGCGTTGCGCGAAAAAGGCTACCGTCCGGCGACCATCAATCGCTCGCTGGCTGCACTTAGGGGCGTACTCAAACAAGCGTGGAACCTTGGTCTTATGACTTCGGAGCAATACCATCGGGCAATCAACCTCAAAGGGGTACGTTCCGATACACTACTACGGGGCCGCGCACTTAAAAATAAAGAACTAGAAGCTTTGATGACCGCTTGCCGCGCCGATAAGGGCAATGCTGGAAAACGGGACATTGCCCTTATCGCCATTACCTATTTTTCGGGCTTGCGCCGTAGTGAAGTAGTCTTTCTTAATGTGGCAGACTATGACCATGAGAGCGGAGCCATCACTATCCGGGAGGGCAAAGGTGGCAAAGACCGTACCACTTATGCCGGGAACGGCGTGGATAATTTATTGACCGAATGGTTGGCGGTGCGGGGGAACCAGCCGGGGCCGTTATTTGTTTCTATTAATAAGGGAGGAAAGTTGAATTTAGGACATCGCATGACCGCCCAAGCAGTCCTACATATCTTAGCTAAAAGGGGTAAAGAAGCGGGGTTACAAGCGTTTAGTCCGCACGACCTACGCCGTACCTTCATTTCGGACTTACTGGATGCGGGGGCAGATATTGTAACCGTACAAAAGCTGGCAGGCCACGCCAACGTTACCACTACTGCCCGTTATGACCGACGTGGCGAGGCTACCAAAAAAAAGGCCGCCGCGTTGCTGCAAATTCCCTCTATCAAGTAAGCAACCAGTTGACCCAGTCTACAACCATAGCAACTAATAGGAGACCTATTGAGTATGAAACTCAACATTTCGACTGTGGGGGTCCAGACCGCGTGTGGGCTCCGTTCGGAGGGCCGTCCGCCGATTGGCCGTACCCAAGTAGGGGCGTATTGCATACGCCTAGCAGTGCCGAGCCTTTTAATTTTCAGCTTGCTGCTGGCAGCTTGCGGTGATAGTAATAGTAATCCCACCAAACCAGCCGATAGTAGCACGACGAGTACGGTCCGTCCGCCCACCAGCGAACCGACCAGCCCAAGTAGCCCAACAGCTACAGGTAATCAAACAACCCAAACCGCCACTATTAAGGCGACTACCGCCGCTGTCACCACTACAACTACGCCTATCTCTTCCGTTGTAGTGGCACCAAATTGGTTCAAAGATATTCCGCTCTATCCGGGAGTGGAAAAGTTGGAACTAGATAGTGCCGCTCTAGGCGCTCTAAATATTTCAACTAGCCAATACTATGTGGTCTCTAGCCTTACCTCAGACCCTGTACCCACTATCGCTGACTTCTATGCTTCCAAAATGACTACCGCAGGTTGGCAAAAAGTCGAGCAAACCCCCATCGGTAAGCCAGAGGACGGTCAAAGAGTTACTTTTACGCGCCCCGGCGGGCCGCCCCAAAATAACATTACCCAATTCCTGCAGGTCTTTGTGGCTACCACTGAACTATTGGCCCAACTTCCCGGCACTACCGCGATTATTACCAAAATGGGTACTGGCACAGCCACCCCGACCACCAGTGGACCGGCCAGCCGAAAGGTACTGGTAATGCTGATTGCCAAGCCAGATGCTCCCGATCCAATTCCGGTTGAGCCTGCTACTAGTGGCTTACCAACAGGAGTAGCCGCCAAAAACCTGACCTTCGATTTTGGGGATGGTTGGGTAGCGCAAGGCCAGATTACCTACCCGGCACAATCGGCGGACGCGGCCAGCCGAGGAGCCGCACTCCCACAGCCGAAATTCCCGACCGTCATTTTAGTTCAGGGAAGCGGCCTTAACGATATGGACGAGACCTTACCCGAACAGGTCAGTGGTGTCAAGGGAGGCTCCAAACCTTTCCAACAAATTGCCTACTATCTTCCTACGCGCGGCTTTGCCGTAATCCGCTATAACAAGCGCGGCGTAGTTGGCTTGGGACCACAGGCTAGTAGCAACACTAAATTCACCAACCTAGAAAAACCCGATACTCAATATGCCCTCGATGCTGCTTTCGTGCTAAATCAAGCCTTGAAGAACCCACAGGTGGATCCTACTAAGGTGATTATGTTAGGGCATAGCGAGGGAACCCTCAATGTTAGCCACATCGCCGTCTCCCCTGATGGCAAGAATGTGGCAGGGCTAGTGCTGATGGGCGTAGCGGGCTATGATGCTAAGACGATTATGCGCTATCAGTTAATTGAGCGGGATGTGCAGTTTTTACAGCAAGATGCCGATACTAATAAGGATGGTAAGTTGACGGTTGAGGAGTTTCTCGATTGGGCCAACACCCTCAATCCTCTTTACAAAAATGCCTATATCCTTGGTTATTTGGAAGCTACTAGTTACGCAGACAGCACGGCCAGCCCGACCACCAGTGAACCGGCCAGCCAAACTAGTCCGCTTAAATACAAATTTAGAACTGCTCTACATAACGAGCAGTTAGACAAAGATGGCGATGGTTTGCTGGATATTATGGGTGAGCTAAAGCCCTACTTAGAGGCTACTTTTCAAATGGATAAATTTCCCAATTTACCTAACCAATCCGCCGAAGAGTTAGCCTTTTATACGAATTGGCAGCAAAATGGTAGTGTCACCTCTGTTTTACCGCCCTACAAAGGTTCCGTGCTGATGCTGAACGGCGAGGCCGACACCCAAACGGTAGTTCAAGGCGCACGTGAAGCCGATGCAGCTCTGGCTAAAGCTGGTAATCCTGACCACACCCTCAAAACCTATCCGGGATTAGGTCATAGCTTCTACCCAGCCAAAGGTCTTAGCCAACCGCTCGGCCCGATCCAAGACAACGTCTTAAAGGATTTGGGGGATTGGTTGACCCAACGCTATCTAAAGTAGGGTGACGGGTGTCGGGTATTGGGTGACGGGTATCGGGGAACAGATAATTCCTGACACCTAGCACCCGACCCCTTAGATAATATTCAATACCGGGTGTGGATAATCTTGAAAGAGTAGCTCCCGATCACATTAGAGTTTTTAGGGTCTATGGGGCGCGACGGAAGCCGCTTACCGAAATCACCTTTCTTCCCAAAGCCCCTTGCGTCAACTGGTTGTTAGCAATGGGGTTAGGGGAAGCATTAATAGTAGAACAAGTTTAGCTGTAGTCGGCACTTTTAAAGAGAACGTTAGATTATACTAATATGAACCAGAGTAAAAGCC
>JACAUC010000398.1 GCA_013390945.1 Candidatus Chloroheliaceae bacterium | reverse complement strand
TAGCCGTAAAGCGAAAGTTGGCCTCTTCGGTACCTCATTTCTTGTGCGAAATTTGAATTTTGACAAGGTGATAGCACCTCTTTTGCCAGTTCGGATAGCTCTTCAAGCTCTTCTTTGGTAGTGGCAAGGTTCAGCCTATGGAATAAAACCTCGCCCGTTAACGGCGCGGCGGCGCGACCCTCTTCTTCTTCTTTTAGAATTAGCGACTGTCTTAGGCCATGACCCTCTCCCTCTACTTTTTCCATACTATAATCTAGTGAAATTTCAGGATTATGGGGATCATGGTCTATTGCACCCTCGTTTTGACTTATTGAATCGAAAGATGGTTGCTCTAGGTGGAGAAATTCTTTCGCCGACAGCAACTGGTCCACTTTGACTGCTCCGGCTGGATCAGCACTGGTGATGAGTACCCTCGCGGGGTTGGCAGGAGTACGCATTACACCTCGGACGCGACCTATCGCCTGCCGGATATTTGCCTCATATTCCGCCTCGATCCACTTTTGCAACTCTGGGTCATTGGCTTGCTTACTGTAGCGTCCGGCGGTTGTCTGTGTCGTCCGGTCAGTCCAGTTGTAGAGCTTTAGGGTTTCATGCTCCTGATGGGGGCCGATCTCTTGTTCCGGTGCGGGCGATAGTTTGTCGTAACTCCTCAGTAGATCAATATCGCTCTGTATGTGATCGAGGGGACGGATATAATGACCTGTTAAGAATAGAGCGTCGCAATCTTTGTAAGCATTGGTCGCCCGGTCGTCTAATCCCCAATGACCCGCATGTACTCCCTTTGGTAGGTGCAATTCTTTTTCCCCAGCCTCCGGCCCTTCAAACGCTTTGGGCATTATCGCTAGACCTTTGTCGGGTTTAACTAACGCGAAGAAGTGCGCTGCCAAAGCTTCCACTTGGGCGCGGGTTTTTTCATTGTGAAGATTGCGGGTGGTGTAAGTGGCATTGGTCAGTTGCGTAACTTCTACATTCTGCATCACGCGGTACTCTATGCGCTCCATTGCTGGGAAAAGTGCAAAGAGATCGGGGGTGGGTGTTGCGTCCAAAACGATTAGCGTTTTCTCGCCCATTATTTCAAGCAAGTTTTCTCGGTAGCGACTGATCTCAAAACGATACGTGCCATCGCCGTTCCGGGCGGCTTTAATCCGGCTGTCGCCGTGTGCTAAAGCTTCCAGTAAATCCTTCATGGCTTTGAAGGGGATTGTAAAGCCCTTTTGATAACTTCTGTAGGGGGTTTCAAACCTAAAAGCGTCCGTATCGCCCTTATCCTTTTTACCCTCCTCTTCCCCTTCTTTATTTCGTTTGTGGTTATCGGGTAGGGGTGCATTGTTAGCCAGATCGTCTAACCAGAGCGGTGATAAGCCCTTATCTTTAATTGCCGCTCTGATTGTTGCCATTGCCGGGTAGAGGGCGTTAGGCCCGTTAAATACAGGCTCGGCTCCTGCTTCGGTAGGGACTTGGCTGTATATCTCTGGCATTAGGGCTAAGGCTCTTTCTAGTACGCCAAATAGCTCTTCTATGATTGGCTCCGGTCGGGTTTCTGGTTGCTCTCTAATCTTTGTTCGCCACGTCTGAATGTTGGTAAAATCTAAGGTGAAGGTCTCCTTAATGTGAGCGTAAAGTTTTTCATCTATAATTACAATATCAAAATCTTTAAGCTGCTTTGAGCCATTAAGATAAGCGGCTGGAGTGGCAATGACTACTTGTGCCTCTTTGCTGGCGCGGCGACTGGCTAGATAGCCATGTTCATTGCAAGCCCATAACCGTTCACTACCCTCGCCGTATTTCTTCTGCCAATTCTCATCACTTCCAAAAGGGCAGGAAGGGCAGGCTACTCTCGCGGGTATCTGCCTTTGCGTACCAGCTTGCCCGGCGGTCGGGTCGCAGCAATCAAATGGACTGGGTAAGTAATTCTCGTTGCGAAAATCGTTTGGGTGACGACCTTCCTGAATGACTGCGTTACCATACTGAAGTAGAGTATGTAGCCTCGTACCGGGCGCAGTTCGTTCTTTTATGTTCTCTTTATTGGGCGCAACAATTAGAATGCGCTTTTGGTAATCGTCGTTGTTGAGTACCAGATCAGCCACCGTGTTATCAAAAGTTCCTGACTTACCCGTTCCGGTCGGGTTAGCAATTACTAATTGTTTGCCCGGCGTTGCACTGGTGAGCAATTCCCTTGCCAGATTGCCTGTCTTTTGGCGGCATTGTTTCAAAGAGTAGATCGGGCTGATGGGTTGCCCTTCATTGAACCGCTTTTGCCACAATTCTAAAGGTAAACCATCTTGGAAGAACTTCTTTGCTCTTTTCTCTTTTGTGGGTACAAACTTGAACTCGTTATATCCTGCCTCTATTGCATCATCTAAGCCCTTTCCCTCTGACTCCGGCCATTCTACGGTAAGCACTTCTACGTTAGGGCAGTCCTTCAAAATAGCCTGAATGAGTTTCTTTTCGGCCTTTAGGACGTGTTTGTTTGAGTGCTTGTCACTGTCAAAGGCTATCCAGATAGTCTTAATCTGTAGCGCGTTTACCTCGGTCACTATGTCTTTGATTTTGTAAGCGGTGACTCCAGCTATTGAGAGTGCATTAACTCCCCACTTGGTACGGGCTTGCGCGGCCTTCTTCAACCCTTCGGTAAGGAGTAGTGCTCTATTCTGATCGGGCTGATGGGCTAATAGTAGGCTGATAGGAGTACTACCTCTGCCAGATTGGTTAAACCACTGGTATCTATCATCTTTCCCACGTGGTTTATCTTTGCGTAGTTGATGTGCGAGGAGCAAGCCCGTGCGTTCGTTCACCGCCGGAATAAGTAAGCCTGTATCATAGCCTGCGACAAGGGCAATCACTTCGCGGTACTCACTGCCTTCGGCTGGCTTATCTACCTCTATTTCTACCTCTTTGTAGTGAGGGTCGCCGGTGTCGGGTTCTCTAAAAGCAACTACATTCTTCGTTTGTAAGGTTTTCAAAGCTAAGGCTGGGTGAGAGATTAGTAGCTTCCGGTCGAACTGGTCGGCTAGACGGTCTCCGATGGTGTAGTTAAATCGGGCGGCGCGGGTAAATTCGGCAAAAAGGGCGGGGTTTACCCCCGGAAAATTTTTTTGGACATAAGCTTTGCGCTCTTCGGGTAAGCCGAGTTGTTCGGCAATGGCCCGATTGATCTGGTCTTTGGTTTCCAGATTTAGATTGTCAGGCTGGGCGGCAATTACTTGGTATCGGCTGGTATAACCCTTGCCTAGTCCTAAAGGGTGTATCCAAGCAGGAACGGGCGATTTGTAAGCTGTGCGGTTAGTCCGCTTGTCGGGGTCGGTGCAATAGCAAAAGCCGTCCCCATTTTTGTCTAATCGCCAATAGCATTTAGTTTTAGTTTTTTCACAAATGGGGCAGGCGATGGTTGGGCTGCTCCGATATGTTTCAAAGATTTTTGCGTCAATGCCGGGTGCGGGTGTAAAAGTTACTTTCATGACTAGTACCCCCCCTTTGAATCATTAAGTTTATTTTCTTCATTCGGTTGATAGTGGCAAAGCTTACCAGTATCTAAAGTTAAGTATTTTCCTTTGTTTGACCCGCAGACCGGGCAATGATGTTGCCTGTTTGAAAGTTGTGTCATAAAACCTCTACCGCTTACTTTTCGCTTACTTTT
>JACAUC010000397.1 GCA_013390945.1 Candidatus Chloroheliaceae bacterium | reverse complement strand
AATCCCTCCTACAGATCACGTCTGGTTAAGATCGGGATTGGAAATCCCTCCTACAGATCACGTCTGGTTAAGATCGGGATTGGAAATCCCTCCTACAATTGGCTTGTTAAAAAGTGCCAAAGAATTAGCTTAATTCTTCAGTTGTTTGAGCAAGGCGGTTACTTCGGTTTTGTGGCCTTTTATCAGGGGCAGTAATTCGGTGAGGATCTCTCGTTTGAGTGGGTCTTGCACGGATTTAGCGGTTGCTAACAAATCGGCTTGTAGTTGGGATTTGTTTCCGGTAATCAGGGCCAATACGAGATAGCGGTACATCTCAAAACTGGTGGTAGTGGCTAAAAAGGCAGTAAAAACCTCGCCAAATTTTTCGCCGCTAGGGTGCGCCAAGAGCAAATCAAAGAGGCCCAACAAGATTCCTTCGGAGGTGCTAAACCTATAGCGGGTTACAATCTGCTTTAGGATGGGTTCTGGCACTCGCGCCAAGTTTCGCAAACAGATGGCGGCTACTTCTTGAATTGTATCACCTTGTTGCAAAAGATATTGGTAGAGGGGCAAGGTGTGGCCTTGCTCGGCTAAGATTTTGGCCCCGGTTAGGGCAGGCTCGCCCGACATCTCGGAGGTGGTCTTGTCCACCAATAATTTAACGGCGTAATAACTGGCTAACGCTTCATCCAAGTCATTCAAAATGATGAGGGCTAACGAACGCAGCAAGCCACCTTCGGCATCGTGACGGGAGGGCATTGATTCGTAGGTGAGGCAGGCTCTCTGCAAGAGGGGTAAATCTTCTTGAGTGGCTAGAGGGCGGAGGGCGTGTAAAATAGCGACTCTTAGTTCCGCCCCGGCATCCCGCTTTGAACCCTCGTCGGCATAATAATGATAGCGTTCCAGCAAAATAGGTCGTGCTGCCTGCTCTGGCAACTCTTTTAGCACCACTAGGGCGGCGGTCAAGACTTGTCGGTCGCGCTCATTTTGCAGCAGATTCAGGGCATAGCTGACCTGCTCTTTGGGGTTTTCGGCAAGGCTTTTTAACTTTTCAAGTTTAGCCCGTTGCTTGCTATTATCTCGCACGTCCTTTTTCCTAAAGTCTCTCTACCTTAAATTGACCATCGCTAACTCGTACATTGAGTGTTTCACCGGGCAGGGCTTGCGAGACGCTGGTTAAGACTTGCCCATTGGCTTGGGTGATGATAGCGTAACCCCGCACTAAAATCTGGTGAGGATCCAACACTTTGAGACGACCAGAGATAGCATGAACTTTGGTATGTTCTAGTTCAAGGCGGTGGTTAAGGCTCCGCCCGGCCCGGCTAGTCAATTCATCAAGACGTTGGCGATAGGTGGGCAGTTGTCCGGCGGGTGAAGCCTGTTTCAAGCGACGCTGCCTCTCGTTCAAATCGTTGCGCTTTTCGTCCAGTTGGTTTTCCATTAGGCTGTAGAGTTCATCTTGCAGGCCCAACACTTCGGCGCGTAGGTCTTCAATATTGGGCGTGACGATTTCGGCGGCGGCACTAGGAGTAGGGGCGCGTAGGTCAGCCACAAAATCCACAATAGTAGTGTCAATCTCGTGACCCACTCCAGTCACCACCGGGATACGACTGGCAAAGATGGCTCGCGCCACCCGTTCGTCATTAAAGCACCACAACTCCTCGATAGAGCCACCACCTCGCGCCACAATCATCACGTCAATGTCATTGCGGCGGTTGAGGGCTTGAATCGCGCTGACAATTTGGGGGGGTGCGTTTTCGCCCTGTACTAACGTTGGGGAAAGTACCACCTGCGCCAGAGGATAGCGGCGGCGTAGCACATTCAAAATATCTTGAAAAGCCGCTGCCGTGGCAGAAGTTACTACGCCGATAACTTTAGGACGTTCGGGCAAAGGGCGTTTACGTTCTTGGGCAAAAAGCCCCTCTTCGGCCAGCCTCCGCTTGAGGGCTTCAAATTCTAAGGAGAGTCCTCCCACCCCTTTCGGTTTTAGCTCTTGGACGTAGAACTGAAGTTGTCCTCGGTCTTCATAAATCGAGAAATAGCCGCGCATCACGAACAAGCCACCGTCTTCGGGCTTGCAGATTTGACGGGAGGCGGCATTTTTGAAAAGGGCGCAATCTACCGCGCTATTGCCATCTTTAAGCCGGAAATAATAATGACCACTGGCTAGTCGCTTTACGCCCGAAACTTCGCCCTGTAGCCAAATGTCGCTCAAGAGTTCATCTAATTCGAGGATCGTTTTTAGGTAGTAGAGTGCTTCGCTTACGGTGTAGGTTTGCATCTTTTATCCCAACAATATGCCAAAATATCCCAAATTAAGCCAGATTTATCCCTGCTTATCCCAAGTTTATCCAAAAAGTGCCTTTACTTTCAACCTAAAACCCGGTATTACGTTTTCTCCGTCTAGTTCATCCTCTAGCCCTAGTAGGGCTACCGCTTCGGTCTGACCCAGATGATAAACCTCTACCGTCTGGTTATGAGGATTGATGAACCAGCCAATTTGTACTCCGGCTTCCAGAAATTTTCTGATTTTGTCTCTGGCGGCGGTCAATTTCTTTAAGCTACTTACGTCGCTGGGAGACCAGATTTCCACGATTAGGTCGGGTATGATATTCAAGGCGGCATTACTTTCGGAGGGTATCCGATTGGCAATGATAAAGGTTAGATCAGGCTCCAGCACGTTTTTTTCATCTAGCTTTACCCCGGTGGTAAACCAAACCTGCCCTAGCTTTTCATCTGGATCAAAGGCCAGCAGGTGTTTGACTAGACGCTTGCTAATTCTGCCGTGTCTATCGCCCGTAGGTGGCATTTCAACCAGTTTCCCTTCAACTAACTCGTAATGATCTTCACCATCCTCTAAGGTTTCAAATTCGGCGGCGGTGTAGGTTCGGCTTAGATCAAGCGGCTTTATGGTTTCGGTGGTCATTATTCTGGCCTTCCCTTAGTCTTTCCCAAGCTGAAAATCGTTGCCCTTAATATACCAATTTATCCCAAATTATGCCAATTATATCCCCTGTTGTGAGTAGGGAGGGGTCAACTGACAGAGCAGCATCCTACAAATCAATTGGCACTTGGCACTTATTTTAAGGTAAATCGTAAGGTGTAAGAGTTATTATACAGTAGGTAAATGTACGGGATAGATGTAGGAAATATAGGGGTAATTCTATTTTATTGACGAACATGCTATTAGAAATGGTTGGCGAAAATCACCAGAGTAATTAAGCGGGTTAAGGCAAATTATGTGCTGAAATTAAAGATACGCCCGGAGGGATTCGAACCCCCGACCAAGCGGGTAGAAGCCGCTTGCTCTATCCACTGAGCTACGGACGCATAATGCTTTTCAAGCAATCCGTATTATACGGCTTTACCTTTTACCCGTCAAGGAAGTTTTGTTCCCTTGTAGGGCTGTTGCAAAGTCCCGATCTGACAAGTTAGGTGGTAGGTCAAGATCAACTGGTTGCCGCCAGTTGATTTTCACATACCACTACTCTTGCTAGATTGGATAGCTCTTCGACTTTGCAACAGCCCTATGTTCCCTTGCTTCTTAATCGGGATTAGAAATCCCTCCTACAAATTTAGTTCCCTTGCTTCTTAATCGGGATTAGAAATCCCTCCTACAAATTTAGCTTACAGTCCACAAAGATTGTGGAACTAGGGAGATCGCTTAGGAACTTGCAA
>JACAUC010000040.1 GCA_013390945.1 Candidatus Chloroheliaceae bacterium | reverse complement strand
CGGTTGGACTACCCGAATTGTAAAGCGAAGGTTCCCGATTTTGAACCTTGCCTTAATTCTAAGGCTATATCGTCGAACCGCGAATTTTAATGGAGCGTTTCTTGCTGTGTAAATCGTGGTGTGGTGGGGCATTGATCTTGTTTAGTGTACCCAAAACAGTCCATTCGTAGCAGTTTAATTTTATGAAGGAAAGTGTGTAATATGTTTCCGGCGCGAACTCTTCCTCTTAAAGATAGAGCAACGGTAAATCTTTATGTATGGTATGAACACAGTGGCTATTACGCCGCCTACTTCTCGGTTGAGATGCTCCCTCTACTTGCCGATAGTGAAATTTTAGTACCGGGCTCGTTCTATGGGCCGTTTAGATCATATAAAGAAGCGGAAATGGCGGGTCTTTCGGCACTAAAACAATTAGTCCGTTCCGCCGAGATTCCAACTAGTTCGGCGGCAAAGCTAGAAATTTCTTTTCCGTATCCTAGCTATAATTTTACTAGTGAAATGTAAGAGGTGGCTAAAATTGACGTAGCTTAACGGAAAGGTTATAATAAACCTCGAAATTGTATTAGAGGGGAGTAACCGCCGGTACAAACCGGATGCCTGTCGACATACTAGGAGCTAAAAACGCTTCTCGGTAGGCATAACTAAACCTTTAGAGTTTTGTTTGGCGAGACCTTTGGTACGTGCAATGCTTCACCCTGAAGAGGGGGTGAAAGCTCGGCGCGTACCAAAGGTCTTTTTTGTTGGAATGGGAGAATTAAAAGAGATGATGGAGAAACGATGACCGCTTTTCTGATCGCGCTTTTCTTTGTGTTTATCGCTGAGTTGGGTGACAAAACCCAACTGGTAGCCTTGGCTTTTGCCACCCGTTACCGTCCTATGCTAGTTTTGGTAGCGGTATTTGTGGCTACGTTGTTAGTTCACCTCTTTTCGGTGTTGGTCGGTGAAGTGTTGGGTTTGGCTTTGCCGGTCTTTTGGATAAAAATCTTGGCAGGTTTGGCCTTTATCGGCTTTGGGATTTGGACGTTGCGGGGGGATGAATTAGGGGAAGAAGAGAAACTAAGTCAGAAACGCTTTGGCCCCTTTATGACAGTGGCGGTAACTTTCTTTTTGGCCGAAATCGGCGATAAGACTATGTTGGCAACAATTACGATTGCCAGCCAACAACAAAGCTTTATCCCGGTTTGGCTGGGTAGTACCATTGGCATGGTAATAGCCGATGGACTGGCAATTATCGTGGGGGCGGTAATGGGCAAGCGGCTACCGGAACGCTTGATCCAGATTATCGCGGCCCTGATCTTCATCGGCAGTGGCATCTTTACCCTTGTAGAAGCTTTTATGGCTTAGAGTGAATCCCCAGCGCAACTATGTTAAAATAAAGTGGTCGGGCAAAAGAGTTTCTAGGAGAAGAGGCGTATAAAATTTTCCAGCTGGAACGAATGGAGGTTGAGAGTTGACAGAGACAATCTTGTTTACACGAGGTGTACCGCCGGTGGAGGCTCTGCCTGCGGTTCAGATCGGTCAGTGTATGGTAGCGGCGTTGGAAAGCGATGGTGGGGTAATACTCCAGTATGGGAATATTGGAGGCTATCCTCCTTTGCGCCGAATGCTGGCGGAAGATTTTGGGGTGAGTGAGCGCGAGGTGGTAGTGGGCAACGGTTCGCTTCATCTACAAGATTTGTTTGCGGCTATCACGATTGAGCCGGGCGCGACGGTGCTAGTGGAACAACCTAGCTATGACCGAGCCATCAAAACTTTTCGGCGGCGTGGTGCAAAAGTACTTGGTATCCCACTAGAAGACGATGGAGTCAACTTGGAACTATTGGAGGCCGAACTGCGGCGTAAAGTTCCGGCTTTTCTCTATCTAGTACCCGATTTTCAGAATCCGGCAGGCATCAGCACTTCCGAGGCCAAGCGTCGGGCTCTGGTAGGTTTGGCTGAAGAGTACGGCTTCTGGGTGATCGAAGATATTCCGTACCGCACGTTACGCTATCGGGGTACGGATTTACCGCTACTGCGCGAGATTAGCCCTAAGCGCGTGGTGACGCTGAGTTCTTACAGTAAGCTAATCAGTCCGGCCCTGCGAGTGGGCTATATGATCGCTCCGGCGGAAGTAGTGGCAAATGTAACCCGCTTGGCGGAGGAGACGATTCTCTCCCCAGTGCTACCCACGCAAGCGGCGGTAGCCGAGTTTCGGCGGCGGGGTTGGCTTGATGCTAACGTGGTGAGCTTGAAACAGCTTTACCAGCCACGTCTGCAAGCGATGGTGGAAGCGGTCAAACGCCATCTGCCGGGAGTCTCGTTTGCCGAGCCAGAGGGCGGCTTTTTCCTCAGTCTTACCCTGCCACCCGAAGCCCATAGTGCCAACCTAGTAGAACGCGCTCAGCAAGCCGGGTTGATTTTGACCGAGGGTAAAACCTTCTTTGCTGATCCGCTTGAGAGGCAGTCTAGTGCTGCCGAAGGGGAACGCTTTGTGCGCCTGCCCTTCTGTGCGGTAACACCAGAGCAGATTGAAGAAGGTGTGCGGCGGTTAGCGGCATTGGTATAGCTCTGGCCTTTTGGGACAAAAATTGAGATATAGTTGGTGAATAGGTTTTTTACAAAAATCGTTCATTCGCTATATCTTTATTAAAATAAAAAGGAAAATTCTATGCAGGTAGATTTACCGGAAAGCTGGCGTTCTAGGCTGGCGGCTGAATTGGACAAACCCTATTTCCATAAATTAGAGCAATTTGTAGATCAGGAACGCCGAACTAATACGGTCTTTCCACCTGAGTCAGAGGTCTTCTCGGCCCTAAAACTTACTCCTTACGAAAAAGTAAATGTCCTCTTGTTGGGTCAAGACCCTTACCACGATGATAACCAAGCTCATGGGCTCTGTTTTTCGGTACAGCCTGGTATCAAACCTCCGCCTTCGCTGGTAAATATGTATAAAGAGTTACAAAGTGACTTAGGTTGCCGGATTCCCAATAATGGCTATCTGGTTGCTTGGGCGGAGCAGGGTCTTTTGATGCTAAATGCGGTACTTACGGTACAAGCTCATAAACCCAATTCGCACAAGAATCAAGGTTGGGAGACTTTTACCGATGCGATTATTCGTGAGGTGAGTGCTAAGGAGAGTCCCGTAGTTTTTGTGCTATGGGGCGGTTATGCCCAGAAGAAATTGAATTTAATAGATACGACGCGGCATAGTGTTATCCAATCAGCCCATCCCTCGCCACTTTCGGCCCGGAATGGTTTTTTTGGTAGCAAGCCCTTCTCCAAAATTAATCAGGCTCTCCAAGCAGCAGGGAAGCCGCAAATAAATTGGCAGCTTCCTGATTTGAAATAAAGTCCACTGGTGTTGCTTTTTCTTTTTATCATCTCAATAATTCGGGTAGGGGCATATTGCATATGCCCAATGTGGGACGGGTTTATGCAATAAACCCCTACTTGTTAAGAAGAGACCTCTCTTTTCCCTTTTACCTTGCCTCGCTGGTAGTGGGAAGATGCCCCTTTTCATCGGTTCTCACCGCTACAGCCTCGCTGGTGGGTGTTTCGGTTTTAGTCTGGGTTGCCCTCGATTTGAGGCCACTGGTGATTCGAATAGCCGGGATAGTAAAGACGGCCAGCATTATCGCTAGGCACACGCCTAGTGCTATCAGGAAACCGCTATGAATCGCGGTAGCCAACGCCTGATGTACGGCTCCCACCAATTCGGGGGGCAGAGTAGCCGCAATCTGCTTGTTAATCAGGTTTTGGGGTTCCTGAATCGCCTGTAACAACTGTGGAGAGACACCCTGTACCTCCGGCGCACTGTTGATGTTGGAGACGTAGCTATTGGTAACAATCGTACCGATCAGTGCTACACCAACGGTACTACCTATCGAGCGGAAGAATTGGACGCTAGAAATACCGGCCCCTAAGTCACGGCGCGGGACGCTTTCTTGCACCGCAATGGTCATACCGGGCATTACTTGACCAATCCCCAACCCAATTACAATCATAAAGATGGTTACTTCCCAAGGTGAAGAATAGGCATCCAGCAAAGTCAGCAACCCTACCCCAATGGTGGTAAACAAGGCTCCGCTAATCATAGGCAGTTTTAGTATTCCAATCCGACCAATAAATTGTCCGGTGAAGATATTGGCAACTACCATTGCTAAGGCCAGCGGAGTAGTGATTGCACCGGAACTAGAAGCGGACTGCCCCTGAATCACCTGTACAAACAAAGGAATAAAGAGCAAGGCTCCTAGCATTACCGCTCCTATACTAAAACTAACAACCGTGACCGAACCCATTACTCTAAGACGGAACAACTGTAAAGGCACTATTGGCTCGGTAGCCTTGGTCTCAATCCAGATAAAGAGGGCGGTCAGAACAACTGTGGAGACAAACAGGCCGATAATCTGAGGGCTATCCCAAGCGTAGCCACGCGGTGCGGGTTGTCCGCCCCAAGTTAAGGCCAAAAGCAAGGAGACTACCGCTCCGGTGATGGTGGTAGCACCCCACCAGTCAATGCTACGTTTGGCTCGACCTTTATTATAGGGCAAGTTGAAAATAAGTGCTGGAATAGCTACGATACCAACTGGTACATTGACATAGAAGATCCAGTGCCAAGCTAAATTATCGGTGATGAAGCCTCCTAGTGCTGGTCCAATCACGGAGGCCACCCCAAAAATGCCTGCGATAAAGCCCTGCCATCTGGCGCGTTTCGCCGAATCGGGGAAGAGTTCGGCTATCATCGCAAAGGCGTTAGCCTGCAAAGCACCCGCACCAATACCCTGCAAGCCTCGAAAGATTACCAACCACAACATCGTGGGAGCTGCCCCACTGAGAGCCGAGCCGACTAGGAAAATCAGGACGGCGATTATTAGAAGGGGCTTGCGCCCAAAAATATCACCAAGTTTACCGGCGATTGGAATAGTAGCCGTTGAAGTAAGCAGGTAAACGGTAGTTACCCAAGCGAACAAAGAAAAGCCCTGCAACTCCTCCACAATGCGGGGCATTGCCGGGCTAACCACCGTCTGGTCAAGGGCCGTTAGCATAATAGTTAGAACAATGGCTGATAGTGCCAGAATTAATTTTTTATTTTCGGATGGCTGGGAGGCTTGCGTGACCACCACGTTCCCACCAGTCTGTTTTTGGGGCATATGAATAACCAACCTCTCTTAATTTTATATTTGACATATCAAACGTTGATTTATCAAGAAGCATATCATAAATTGCTTGATGTGTCAATGGTTATGAGAGGGTGTAACTGTTTAGACTTAGGGTAAAAACGTTTAAAAACTGAATCTCTATAGCTTTTTAGAATTGATGTTTTTTAGCAAATCATCACAACATCCTTTGGGAACAAGGCAGACCACCTGCTGGGCGAGCCTCCATAACACTCCGATGTATCGCTTGAACCAGCAAATCGGCGGCTAGACCGCCAAGCGCGGTCAGGAGTAGGGGATCCACGTTTGGCGTGGGAGGTAGACCACCAGTGGAGAGAGCAAAGACCGTATCGCCATCAAACATCGTGTGGGCTGGACGGATTGCTCTTGATAGGCCATCTTGGGCCATCTGAGCTAGTTTACGGGCGGCAGCCTTGGTTAAGGGGGCATCGGTGGCGACACAGGCTAGGGTAGTATTAGAAACAAGGGGCAATTGCGTTTGGGGATGTTTGGGGCGCACCCCTTCGCGGAGCAGACGAATGGTATCCAGCAAATCTCCATCGGGATGTTCGCAAGCACCGCCAAGAATCTGATCGCCTTTATAAATATCGCCAAAAGAGTTGGTGATTACGATAGTACCAACGGTATAAGTATAGGTACGGCTATCATTAGGAATGGCAAATTTTAGTATGGCTGAGCTAGTGCCAACTCCACTTTTCATAGCGCAATTTGGGCCAAAGATCTTCCCAATACTGGCTCCTGCCCCGGCCCCAAAATTGCCCTCCATCACCTCTTTTCCGGCAACGCTACAAGCTAAGTAGCCCATTAAAGCATCGGGATAGCGGTCGGGATAACCCACTCCGAGATCGTAGATTACGGCGGCAGGTACAATTGGAATCAGCCCGTGAGTGGTCTCGAAACCATGTCCGCGTTCCTGCAAGAAAGTCATTACGCCCGTGGCGGCAGCCAAACCGAAGGCACTTCCCCCGGCAAGCATTACCGCATGAATTTTTTGGACTAAATTAGAGGGGTCGAGCAGGTCAGTCTCGCGGGTGCCGGGCGCAGAGCCACGTACATCCACCCCAGCCACAGCTCCATCAGTGGTCAAGACCACCGTGCAACCCGTCATGCCCTCTTCATCTTGGGCCTGTCCTACTAATAGGCCCGGAACATCGGTTATGCTTCCCATCACGTCACCTTCATTAATGCTAGGTTGAAAATTGTTTTTACATTCCGCTAATTGAAAGCAAGACAAATAAGATTAAAAGTCCGATAACCACAATTACTCCTAGAGCAATAGCGAAAATTGCCCACCACGCTCCAAAATTTACCGCTGACCAAAGTGCCAGCAAGCCTAATACTAGTAGTCCTAACCCCCATTTAGCCCACCGCCGCCGTTCTTCCTGCTTTAGCTCCTCATGGATCTGATGGCGCAGACGTTGTAGGCTTTCGTTGAAGAGGCGCAAACCTTCGCCCTCATCTACAGTAGCTATCGAATGGCGGTAAACCGCTTCGGCTCGCTGTAGATTGACCGGATCGGCCCCAATAGCATCCGGGTTAAAAAATAGGGCTAAATGGCGGTGGGCATCTTCCCAATGGCCTATTTTCGCCAGTCGTTTACCCTCGTTGAATTGTTGCCAGTAGAGAGCCTCTAATTCGTACTGTGCCTCTTCCTGATCGGTACGGCAGTAAGGACAGAAGTGATCCAGTACATACATCGGTCTCTCGCAATTTAGGCAGGCTTTTTTTAGTTCGGCCCCACAATTGGTACAATAAAAGCTGGTCTTATCGGCTTGAACCACCAATTCGCGATTAAGATGTTCGCAATAAGGGCATTGTAGGTTCGGGTAAGGATGGGATGGCACTTGTTCCAACTGGATGCGGCTACCGCTCGCTTTTGGCGTATTGCGTTCAGCCCACTCAGAGGATGAAAATGGACTTGTTTCGGCCCGGCCCCGGCTAGACCGTACTGCCGAACGCACCATTTCGCCGCAATGCCAGCAACGGGTTAGCCGTCGCCCGCCTTCAAAGGCATTTCGTTCCAGTGCCTCCCCGCAATTTGGACAATTTAAACTAAAACTTTCGGTCTCAAGTTCTCTATACCCATTCATAAGCCATTTTTATCCTTGGCGAATTGCTGCCCGGCAGCTCTGACCCTGTGCCTATTATTATAAACGATTTTCGTCTAATTCAAAATACGGTCAATAGTACTATATCCCTAAAAATGGTAATCCACGTTGTACTATTTTAAGGATGCTTTACCCACCACTTTCGCTGAAAACATTGCGTCGGTTTTAGCTGGTGGTAAGTCGGTTTGGTTACGATTTTGGGCTGCTACCAACCAGCTAAAGAGGATCATACTCAACGGGAATAGCCCGGCGGATATTTCATCTAGCGGTGTACCGAGCGGAAAGAGTAGCCAAGGTACACCCAACAATAATACTGCCAATCCTACCAATCCTAAAGTTTTTTGGCGGTGTGGAGAGTGCCGAATTAGTTCTAGTAGGCCCATCAGAGGGATTAAAAGTACCACACTTTCGTAGCTAAAGGCGTAGAGGCTTAGGTAAATGGACAAGGTGGCAATGATGCCCCAACTTAGCACGGGGCTATGTTGTAAGGCGGGGAGCTTTCTGGAAAAATACCAAGTGCCAAAGAGTAACGCCCCGGCTATTATTATCGCCAGAACCCAGAAACCAGACTCCATACCCACCATTCCAGTTAAGGCACTGGAAGTACCCCAGACCGTTGCAATGCGTTGTACGATTTGCCAACCTTCGCCAGTACGTGCCGCCAACCAACCATTGATCCAGTTAAAATTAAGTAGGAAAGCAGGCAGAGCCAATACTAAACTACCCCCAATAAAGCTATACCAACCGCGCCGCCTTGCGCTCGGTAAAAGCCAGAGCAGAGCCAAGGGTAAGAGTAGCATAAAAGAAGTGGGCTTAAATAAACCTACCAGCAAAGCCAAGCCTGCCAGTTCATAACGTTTCTGAACTTGGGCATAGATAAAGAGCGCGACTAGTAAAGTTGTTAAGAAGGAAGTTTGTCCGTTAAGCAGTGCTTTAACAAAATGGCGGCTCGGTATGAAAAAGAGCAAGGTCCATACCAGCAAAAATTGTAAACCTTGCTGCCGTGCATAGCCTTTTTGTCCTAGCAATAAAGTACTACTCAGTAGCCAAAAAGTGAGACCAAAGCAAACCTCGTTGAAGATAGTCCACCATGTAGTGGCCCATTCCAACGAAAAAAGTGCGAACGGAGCAAAGATAAAGTCGGCATAGAGGGGATAGGGAAAGGCTTTAACCAGTGGGTCATAGCGGGTACGGCCCATCGTCTCGTAAATAGCTTCTACCGCAGGGACATTATAAGGATCACCACCCTGAATTAAGACTCGTCCGCCAGCGTAAAAATAGCCAAAGTCAATATTGGGATAATCCACTTGGGTCATCAAGCGATAGTTGAGCCAGACAAAGAGAACCAGCCCTATTAAAAATAGAGCCACCATTCCCAGTCCTTTTAGCCACTGCTTCATGCCAAAATCCCCTAAAGAGTAACCTATATCATTTCCAATGTAGGAGGGATTTCTAATCCCGATTGTGATTCTATATCATTTTCAATGTAGGAGGGATTTCTAATCCCGATTGTGATTCTATATCATTTTCAATGTAGGAGGGATTTCTAATCCCGATTGTGATTCAAATTTATCGGTAGGAGAGAAGTGCGGGAGGTCTCGGCTCTTTCTCCTGCTACACTCAATTGTAACATGAATGTTCGCTTAGAAAAAGGGCCATTGATGTGAAGGGTGTGACCAGCTTTCCACACCCTCTATCACCAATTCCGCACCTTATTTGCGTGGCGTTGTACTTAGTACCATATCTGATTAACTAAGGTCAACTTTATTTTTTAGATGAGGTTTTTTCACTGCCAAATTGTATACCAAAGAGTCTGCCTTCATCCGAAGCATCAGTAAGCTTAACAGGTAATATATGTTGATCTACATTAAAATTTCTATTCCTAAAAATTTCATAAGGCACTATATCTGAGTTCATAGTCATTATGTATTGAAAACCAAACTTTTTAGCCGTAGTAGCTCCTACTTCAAGAGCTGTTGCTATCTGACGCTCATCTACCCCATCAAAGAGATGACTATCGTGAACTAAAAATCCCGTACCTAAGCCTCTTTCTGTCCATAGTTGCATGAGCATCATATCAAAACAGAAAATCTGCATTTTACTAATACCACCACTTTTATGGGAAGGCATTGAAATACTAAATTCAGGCCCAGACTCAGTGGCTTCTATATTTAGACTACCCTCCCTTTCGTACAATGCTTCCGATATTTTTTCAAAAGCAATCACAGCTTTCTTTAAAGTTGTCTCTTGCTCTTTATAATCTTGTACAAGCCGTAAATATTGTTGTCTGCGAGCTATTTCAAGCTGGGTCTTCTTAGTGTCGGCTTCCTCTAAAATTTGGTAGTTTCTAGACAACGCCAGCACTTCATTTTCTTTTCTGTTTAATTCTGACTGAAGCCCTGTTAGCTGTTCAATAGCACCTCCCGATTTAAAAAATCCTATAAGTTCAGCTTGTCTCTTTGCCAACTTGTCCATTGTAAAAGTACGGTCACTAATTCTTTGTTTTGCAGCAACTATTTCGGAAGAAAGATAGTCACGCCTATTACTAATTACAGACTCATGAAACTTACGAACGTCTTCAAATCTTCGGGTTATTGTATCTGGAAAAACTATTCCTACCTCCCTGTACAAATCAGCAAGATTATCAATTGCAGGTTCAATTTCTCGATCTATAGATTCGTGAAAATTATCAATTAATATTCGGTCTAAAGTATTTTGTTGATTTAAATCCTCTAATCTACGAGCTATTTCCGTACTTTCTTGAGAAAATTTTTCATATTCTGGCAAAATCTGAAAAGTGTTAATATTGGTTTTTAACCGCTCGATTTCTCGTTCCGCAACTGCTATTTTAGTTCTCAGCTCAGCCGCGTTAGCTCTATAGATTCCTAATTCCTGCAACTCGCCTTTCCTAACCGCTTGTTGCATTTTAATTAGTCTATCTAATTGTGCACGTATTTTTTGAAACTCCTGGGGAATTGTCCAATCTAACCCAAGCAAGTAAGTTAAAGCTATCTGATAATCCCAAGTACGTTGTTCACTGGACTGTTTGAACGGCAAATTAAAAGCATCTTGCTTCCTAACAAAATAGCTAAACAATGAGCGAAATGACGGTAAAAAAGAAGAGCCTTCTTCTCTATTTTTACTTCTGTCTTTTCCCTCAACAGGTTTTAGGCCAAACATTAGTTGGCCCAAAATATCTTTCCAGTCATCCACAGATAAATTGTAACCCTCATATTGAGCTTCATATTCAAATTGCATCATTTTTTTAGAAAAAATAGGCCAATTATTTATATTACCTCCAATAATTTTTATGTCTATTCTGTTAGCTTTCATACCAGACCGTTCTACTCTTACTACCGCTCCTGGTAAATCAAATACCATCCCAAATCTAAATGATATAAGTTCTTCGCATTTAAATATAGAATCAATTCCACAATTGCTACCTGTAAGAAAATGAATGATTTCTATTAAACTTGATTTGCCTGCACCGTTTCTGGTTTTACGATTATCTGATGACTCAGTTTTATCAGAAACTAGAATATTAAAACCTTTACTAAAAGCAAGATTTTTAAAAGTAGGTAACGTACTGTATATTTCATAAATCATATTACTTTTCCAGTTTCCTTATTTTCCCGTTTTCCAAACTTATTGATTTTATAGAATATAAAAAATCTAAAGCTAAAATGAACCAATCATAACTTATAGAAAAATAACTTGGTTTAGAATTGTTCTTAATTATCTCGTTATTAATTTTCTCCTTAAAATCTTCCCACAACCGAGATACAGTTTTTGGCTCATCAAGAAGTTGGAGAATATAGCCTCCTATTCCAAGAAGTGAACGGCTTTGAGTTATATGTTTTGTTGGTAAAATCATAAAATTAGCCGATAGATGCTTCAAAAATATCGCATGACTCAAAAAAATAGGCCATTACAATCAGTGCTGCCGCTAAGTAAACATTATCGCCAGTAGTGGTAAAGCTTAAAAGTTCTGCAAATATATAATCTGGTGAAAGTCGTTCTTCTTTAAGTTCTTGGTATTTGTTATTTAATGCTACAGCTACACGCTCTCCTAATGTTGGATCGATTGGATAATTCTTAATAAAAATCTCAACAGATTTTATCTGTCCAAATGCAGACTTCAGTAAAATTTCGCTAGTTGGTGATAACTGATTAATTTTTATCTTATCACGAGGAACAGACTCTATTTCTTCTATAGTTTCAACTTTTATTCTTTCCCCAATTTTTTGTAAAATTACCTTATAATGTTCAAAATCGACATCCCCTAGATCACTCCAAGTTAAAGGTGAGCCAAATATAGCTTCGAGTTGCCTATAAGTTAAAGGTTCTATTGCTACCTCCCATAGCTTCTCAGGACCCCATGGTTCAATTTTTATAGCAGGATTTGCTAAACGTAACTCTAGAATAGTTTTCATAACATCAGAAGGTAATCCACCGAAATTATTATGGACAAACACCCAAGTTGGGAATTTTCCAGCCCACTTATTTAAAGCTCCTTGAAAATCCTTCCTTATTTTTGCATTGGCTTTAGTCTTATCAAATTTTTCAGGGCCATATACCTGAAATAAAGTTCCGTCTGATGCTAAGATTCCATCACACTTTTCATCTCCCTCTTTACCCCAAGGGCAAACATTATCAAAGTCTCTAGGGAATCTTTTTAACATAACCATTTCAAAAAAATTCTGAAACTCATCGCCCTTTTTATTAGCCAAAAAGTGTTTCAACTTTTCATTGTAAAATTCTAAAACTTTTGATTTGGCTGGCATTGTTAAGTAGTCTCCTCTTCTACCTAGTAGGCTAACCGTCAAAATTTGATAAGTTAGCTACCTTCAGAACCAAATTATCAGGGGTCAACCTACTAGTACAAATTGCCTAAAGTTTTCCAACATCTTTCTAAGACCAACAAAAATACAATCACAGGGAGTCAACCCACTTTAGAAATGAAACATATAGAACCGAAATTCAACCAACTTTTTAAGCAAGGAACAACGCTTCAGCTAAATTTTCAGGTAAGAAGCCGCGATTCTGCCACATTTTCAAGCAAGAAACAGGATGTGTTTCCGTTCTAGATGTATCATAACGTTAGTGGGTTGACTCCCTGAATCAGGTGTTGGCGAATTCTCTACAGCGTGTAATAGTGTGAAGTAATTGGATTGATGTTTGCTAAGGTAATTCCTTTATTTTAAGATGTCCCCAGTTCTTGTCCAGCCATTCGCTTAATTGCCATTTCTATAACAGTGCTGTTTGCTTTGACACCTAATTTGCGTTTGAGTGCCTCAATTCTTCTAATTGTATCAGGAGCAGGCCGATAATGAAGTAACAGGACTTTTTGCCATACTCTTAACCTCCAAGGTAATATATTGTAATATAATAACCAGAGAAAAAAAAGTAGCAAAAGCTACCCGATGTGAATTTAGCCCGAATTACAGCTTAACACCTGCTAACAGCGTGTTAAAGTCTCGAACGCACTCCGTCTTTTGGTCTTCCTCTTCACCTTGGCTCAGGGGTAAGCTTTCGCTCCCCTCCGTCAGGTCGAAATGGAAAGGGGTCTGTCGTCCAGCCTTTTTGACTGCCACCACCACAGGATAGAAAACCACGAAAGTATCATCGTCTACCAGCACCTCGGCCTCGGCTAGTTGCGCTGGGGTTAGGGTGGCTAGGAAGCGGCGCAAACCTTGCTCCGTCCGATAAGTTCGGTCTATCCAAGTTAGGGTGGTCTGGTCTAGGGTTTTGTCCAACTCGAACATTGCTCTATGCTCCTCTATTTTCTAAAAACTAAAAGGGTGTGTGTTCATTTCTGAACTACACACCCTCGACCAGCTACCTGCCAAATCTTGCAGGAGTATAAGCTTGTTATCCGACGTTTCTGGAACCTTTTGTTCTAGTTCCACGCCGTCGGTTTGTCAGCTTTCGGCGATGCCCCCCTCTTTTTCACATCGCCGCCTGTGATTAGGCGGGGAAGATAGGGGCAAACCGTCTGGTCGAGAGTAATAGTTGCTTTTATCGGTTTTACTAATGAAATGGTAATTTTTGAACCAAGGCCGCTGGCTTTCACCAAATGAGGCCAAACTATCGAGTTTAGTTGTGCTTCGACCTATGGTGTAATCCTTAAATGCGCTACCGTTGTGCCACTCGGTGCAATCAACCATCAGCATTGTGAATGGGGACGGGCGCATGGGCAGGTCAAAGCTACGGACGGCTAATCCAGTGCTGCCTTGCTGCGTTGTTACGCTATTCGGTTGGAAGCTTCGGTACATCGAGATATTCAGATTGAACAACATGGTATCTAGCTCCTTTCCGTAATAATCTTAATCATCACTAAATGCTTTAATGGCCGCTAAAAAATTTTGGCTTACTTTTGGATACTTCTTAATCGGTTTTCTGGGATAGTGGACGAACTGCTTACCCGTTCGTACTATACTAGCTATAATGATAGCATAACTTTAGAAGCTGTCAAGAGCTTTTTTGGCCTATTTAATAATCAATTAGTTGAAAAGACCGGGTGGGTGTGCTAAGCTTTAGAGCGGCAATGGTTAGAAAGGATTAGAGCAAATTAATGACACTGGAAATAAAAAAATTAAGCCACTCCGATATTTTAAAGCACTTAAAAACAGATGAATTGGAACCAGAACTCCGCACCAAAACCGAACGTTTGGTAGCTCTGCTAGAGGAGATGGAGGCTGTTTTGGTTGCGTATAGTGGTGGGGTAGATAGTGCCTTGCTGTTGAAAGTGGTACATGAGGTATTGGGGCCAACACGGGGAGCCGGTTGTTTGGCAATTTCGCCCTCTATTCCACCACGTGAGATCACTTTAGCCCAAAACCACGCCGCCGCAATGGGTGTACAACTCCTCTTAACCCACACTACTGAAATGGAGCGCGAGGGTTATGTTGAGAATAGCCCCCAGCGTTGCTACTTTTGCAAAAACACCCTCTTTACCGAACTGCACGAAATTGCCCGACGCGAGGGCTTCCGGTTTATTGTGGATGGCTTTAACCTAGACGATAAAGGGGATTACCGTCCGGGTATGCGAGCCGCCAAAGAATTGGAGATCCGTAGCCCTTTGGCCGAGTCCGGTTTTACCAAAAAGGATATACGCGCCTTATCCAAACTGTTAGGATTGCCTACTTGGAATAAACCAGCGGCGGCTTGTCTCTCGTCCCGGATTCCTTACGGCTTGCCTGTTACGGTGGAGGCTTTGGAGCGCATCGGTAAAGCCGAGGAATTTTTACAGGATTTGGGGTTTGCCGAAGTGCGAGTGCGGCACTACAACGATATGGCCCGGATCGAAGTACCCTCTGCCGAGTTGGATCGTTTTGTGGAAGAGAAGACCCGCCAAGCGGTCTCAAGCGGTCTACACGCGCTTGGCTATACCTACGTGACCCTTGACCTCGATGGTTATCGTAGTGGCAGCCTGAACGAAGTAATTTTGGTGAAACGCAAATAAGAAAGAAAAGATTAAAAGGTGAGCTTTTTTATTAACCGTCAGGTTTTGGAGCAGATTGAGGAAGAGGCCCGTAACGGCTTTCCCTATGAGGTTTGTGGATTTTTGGGAGGGACGGTGCTAGGGCAGGGACAAGAAGCTCGCGCTGCTAAAAATAGTGCAAGGCATCGGGCCGAGGAATATAATATAAACCCAGAAGAGACCCTAGCGACGTTGCTCAATTTTGAGGGACGTGGCCTAAAGCTAACTGGCGTTTACCACTCCCACCCGCGCTATCCAGCCCGACCTAGTGGCACTGACCTCAAACTGGCCGACTTGCCCGGTGCGGTTTACCTTATCACCTCAGTCTACGATCAGCCTAGCGGAGCATTAGCATGTGAAACGCGGGCTTGGCGACTGGAACGGGGTAAAGCTTATCCAGCGGAGCTAAAAGTAATTTGAGTTTTGACCATTTTGTAGTAGAATAGAGTATAACCAGTTAAAGCTTGAAAACTACTGGCCTATTTAGGTATCTTAATTAATAATGCTGGGTAGGGGCGCATTGAATGCGCCCAGTACATTTTGGGCGCATTCAATGCGCTAAATCAGTTCAAATAAAGATCAAAGGGGAACCGCCCATGTCGCAGCAACCGCCCGAATGGTGGTCACGTCGCCAGGGTTCACGTCTGGGTTGTGCAGATGTAACTATTGTATCAATTGCTTCTATTACTGCTTTTATCGTCCTTCTCCTGATTTTGGGTCGCTCTGAGTTTTTGCTGGAGCATTTGCCCGGTACTAATGTTAACCCGACGGTAGGTACAGGCAAGATTAGTGAAGCGGAACCGACGCTGGTAGTGCCACGTGCGATTGCCACTATTCCAACAGCTACGCCTGTTCCAACTATTGCCCCTACCGCTCTTCCAACGGCTACGCCTGCGCTCAAACGAGCCAATCTCAAGCAGGCTTGTCGGTTACGGTCGGAGGCTACCACTCAGAACCAGCAGAATATAATTAAGGTATTATCAATTGGTACTTCCGTAAAACAATTAGGTGAGGAAAAGCAAAATGAGGGTGTGAATTGGTTGAGCATTGAGGTAGATGATGGCACAAACGTGCGCGGTTGGATGCAAGAAAGTTGTTTTAGCTGAAAGCCCCACACGATTCCTAAATAGCTCTCAAATCGCCCGGAAAGGTTAATGATTTTTTACCTAAGATGTATTATAATAGAGTTGGTAATAAAGTACCCTATCTAAAGGTACTCTTATTTACATACCTTTGCTATAATAGATATTACAGCTTAGATCTGATAGTTAGGGATGCTTGGATATAAAAGTTCTGATTTTAAATAGCTTGGCACGAATTATGCTTGAGGTTAAATGTGTGGAGAAAACGGAACTCCAACCCCCAACTAGCTTCTATGCTACAGATAGATGACTAGCGATGACTAGAAAGGAGTGCAGGGGTGACTGACGGTGACAGACCACCTGCACTTCTAAAGGTACTAATGGTGGGTGAAGTTTATGGTAAACTAGGTCGTAAAGTTATATCGGTACTGCTGCCACAATTGCGTCAGCAAAAACAACTTGATCTAGTAATTGCCAACGGTGAAAGTGCTGCTGGAGGTTTCGGCCTTACTAGTAGTACGGCGGAAGAACTGCTTAGAAATGGAGTAGATGTAATAACGTCGGGTAATCGTCTCTTTGATCAGCGCGAAATGGTGGATTGGCTAAAAAACAACCCCGACGCGCCGATTCTAAGACCACTTAACTACCCACCCGGAACACCCGGTCGAGCTTCCTTAATTGTGGAGACAGACAAAGGGCCAGTTGAGGTCTTAAACCTTAATGGGCGAGTCTATTTTAACGAAATGGATTCACCTTTCCGAGTAGTAGATAATTGGTTGGAGGGACGCACTAACACCATGCCCAGATTGGTTGATTTTCACGCTGAAGCAACCAGTGAAAAGGTGGTGTTAGGTTGGTACTTGGATGGAAGAGTAAGTGCGGTACTAGGAACGCATACTCGTACACCCACCGGCGATGCCCGCTTACTTAAACACGGTACTGCTCATGTTAGCGATGTAGGCATGGTAGGATCGTACAATACAGTGATTGGGATGGAGGTGGAAGTGGCTCTCAAGCCTTTTACCTCGCATACTTTTGTCAGACCTAAGCAAAACCGCCGGGCTGATGGGCCGTTGGTTTTCAACAGTGTCTTAGTGGAGATTGACCCAGAAAATGGACGGGCGGTAACAATTAGCCGCTTGGATTTAATGCTTGAAGACGAGTCGATGTAGCAAGTACTGTCTGATAGCTCATTCTTTCTTAGCTTATAATATATAAGTGAAAGGGTGAAGGTTCAGCACCTACGATTAACTTACTCAATGATGTAAGACCTTTAGCTTACCGAGTCAGTTAACTCGCTTCGTCACCGTCATTTTAACGTTTAGAACAACACGACAAGGAGAAAAGCTATGGATCCGAAATTTACAAACTACCGTATGGGAGAACCAGGATTGGAAGCCGCTTATCCGGCTGACCGAAACGTACCGGACTACGCTCCACCTGCTCCCCCCGTGCGCCCTCAACAACATGAACTCCAGCCGGGTGAAGTAGAAGTCCTGAAGGTTTCAGGTAAATCCCGACCTAGCTCAGTTGCCGGGGCTATCGCTGGTGTGGTACGACAAGCAGGACGGGTAGAAATTCAAGCGATTGGTGCCGGGGCCACCAACCAAGCAATCAAGGCTGTTGCTATCGCACGGGGATACTTGATTAGCAGCGGGATTGACATTGTATGTATTCCAGCCTTTATTGATGTGACCATTGATGATGAGGAACGCACCGCCATCAAATTGCTAGTAGAACGTCGTCCCGGTTACGGAGTACAATAAGTCACGCTATAAAGGTTAAACCTTTTGCTTCTGCGCTCTTTTTAGCATAGGTGAGCAACGGGTAAAGCGTTTAATTCTTTAGCACTTCTATAAAACCGCTAGATGGGTAGTTGGAATTTAAGAGGAAAAGAAGATGGGCGGGTCAGATGGCCTGCCCTTTTTAGTGGAGTTAAAGAAAGGGGGGGATGCTAAAAAATGGCTAGTTTGGTAGATTTACACCTACATTCTACCGCTTCGGATGGAGCGCAGACGGTTGAAGATTTAATCGGCTTAGCTGCCCAAGTGGGGTTAAAAACAATCGCTTTGACCGATCATGATACTACCGCCGCACTCGACCAGGCCCTTGAAATTGGTCAGCGGCTAGGGCTGGAAGTAATACCAGGCGTAGAATTGAGTTCTGAGGAGGATGGTGAAGTTCATATCTTGGGTTACTTCATCCAATATAAAAACGTAGCTTTCCAGAAAGCCTTAGAACGTTTCCGCTTTCTGCGCTATGGTCGTACCCAACTTATCCTTGAAAAGCTGGCCGCATTAGGAATGCCACTTGAGTTTGAACGTGTACTACAAATCGCCGGAGATGCCGCACCCCAGCGACCTCATATTGCCGAAGCTTTGAAAGAAAAAGGCTATATCCAGAATGTGAGCGATGCTTTCCAACTCTACATCGGCAACGATGGGCCAGCTTATGTTCGAACCGAAAAAGTTACGCCCGTAGAGGCAGTGGAACTAGTTCAATCAGTGGGAGGTCTAGCAGTTTTGGCTCACCCCAATTATGTGAAAAATCTGGAGCAGGTTTTGCCTAAAATCGTGGAAGCAGGTCTTACTGGTCTAGAGGTCTACTATGGTCACAATAGCGACGAAGAGGTGGCTTATTACAAGGCACTCGCGGTTCAGCATAACCTTGTACCCACCGGCGGTAGCGATTGGCATGGAAGGGACGATGGTGGTCAGGTCTATATCGGGGAACGAATTGTACCGCCCGAAGTAATCGTGCAGCTAAAGGCACGGTTGAAATAATCTTAGCGACTTTTTTTCTAAAGTTTAACGAAAGGAATTTAAAGCGAATGAGCTTTGATGCGGTGAGTAATTACGAGCGTTGGGAGTACTATACTGAATTTGTAGAGACGGAAGCCTCTAAGCAAACCGAGTTTTTGCAGCGGAAATATCCTAATAAAACTTTCCCGAAATTTGCGGTTCAAGCGGCTATTCCACGCCTAAACGAACTAGGGGACGAAGGTTGGGAATTGCTCCATATGGAGCCTGTCCCACTTGGGACAAATGCCGATGTACGCTTTCTCGGAGGAGATGTAAACACCTATACCCACACTTATTTCTGCGTCTTCAAGCGCCGGAAGCGGCTTTAAGCGGTTGCTCCAGTTATGGCACGGGCGGCCCGTAGCACAAGGCCGAGACGTTGACCTTGAATAACTGGATTAGTGGCCTCTTCGCCCTCTTTGTCCCTACCCAAGCGGGTTACTTCGCCTTCTTGGGCCAAATAATAACTGGTTTGCTGGCGACGCGCCCGAATGAGGGTATTGTGGGGGGTACGCAGGAGTGTGTCGCCACGCTTTCGCTTACTACCCTCCGGCACGGGTGCTTCGCTGAAGAGACCGCTACAGGGGTCTACTTCAAAGGTGCGATGCCGATGGCAGTAGAGGGCGAAAGAACGCGCCCAGCCCAAGTTTAACTCCACTACTGGGCCAAGATTGTACTTCTCGACCAAAGAAGGCATCGTGGTTAACAACCCTTGTTCTAGCCGCCAGCTCTGACCGTTTTCTACTAGCCAAACCTCTTTGTACTCTACGGTTAGAGCCTCGATTAGTGGGCGGCGGTAATCGCTCAAGACCTGCCACGCTCCTTTGAAAAGCTGCGCTTCTACTAGCCACGCTACTTGGAGAGGCGAAAGGTGGAGGGGTACAAAAAACTCTGGCCCGGCTTGTCGGTAAAAACGCCTAGCTCCTGGTGGTACGATTAATTTCAAGATCGCCACTGCCCGTTCGCGGTAAGTGCCAACCACGTACAGATTTTCGGTGGCTATAACCACACACCAACTCTCTTCAGGTTGGCTCTGACGCTCTTTAGCTTCTGGCATACTCAACTCCTTCTTAACTCCTTCTTCCTAAAAGCATCTAAATCAAATGAGGATTAAAGCTTCATAAAAAAGACATAGAAAAGGTCTTGCGTTCTGGACCATACCGATTATAATAAAGAGAATACGGTTTGTATACCCCAAGTAAGAAAAGAACGTTGGTTAGGGCTGGTATGGGGTTGGAGAATCAAGATGGGAATGAGAATAACGTCCCATAGCGGTGTTTTTATACTCTTCTGTGAACTAATGGTGTATACTAAAATTCAATCAATATATATTAAGAAATGGAGATCAGTGCCATGAGTACGATATTTTTCTACTGGGATATCCGGCCCGAAAAAGACAAGGAATACATGGACTTTATCTTCAGCGATTATCTTCCCTCTATGTCACGAATGGGTATAAGTGTAACCGATGGCTGGCTTAAAGTTGCCGGGGAGGGACCTCAGATTATGGCACTAGGGGAGAGCGACGACTATCTCACCATTCACCAAGCCTTAGATTCGCGGGAATTTCGTGCTATAGAGACTCGCTTGCAAAATCATGTCGAGAATTATAGTAAACACTTAGCCCGCCGAGACATTAAGAGCGAAGGGCGTTAACCATTTCTCCTTTTTCTTTAAGAAATTTAAGTTATAGCAGGAGAAGAGCCAGTTTCTAGAAGCTTAATCTTAGCGAGTTGGAAACTGGCCTTTGTTATTCTATTTAAAACTTAATGGCATTGAGCGTAAGGCATAGCGTTGGTGTCGAGGCCCGACATAAGGTCAACTGGCTTACCGCTCAACGGTACAGTAACGATTACTTTTGTTCCACTTGGGCCGTCACCGGCACAATGGCTTTCGATCTCAACTTTGCCGCCAAGTAGCGCGGCTCGTTCCTCAATATCGAAGAGGCCCAGATGACCACCCTGATAGGCGGCAATTTTTGCTTCGGCTGGTCGGAACCCTTGCCCATCATCTTTGATAGTTAGGCGTACTGCACCCCATCCGTCTCCAAGGTTGCTTTCAAAAGAGGAGAGGTGTTCTAACTTGATTTCAACGTGTTTGGCAGCAGCGTGGCGGAGAATATTGGTCAAGCTCTCTTGGGTGATACGGAAGAGACAGGTTTCAACCTCAGAGGCATGACGTTCATCTTCGTCAAAACCTTCCAGCCGTACTTTTACGACTAGTTCGGCCCGTTCTTCTGTCGTTCGACAGAGCCAACGCACGGCGGGCAGTAACCCTAGGTCATCTAGCATCGTTGGGCGCAGGTCAAGGGCCAGTTTTCGGATTTCCTCTAGCGTTGAAATCGCCAGTTGTTTGAGACCATCTAATTTAGCCTCTAGCATCCGATTCTCAGGAGGTAGATTTTGTTTGGCTGATTCCAAACCCAAAACCATCGCCGTTAGAGCTTGGCTGGCTTCATCGTGTAATTCACGGGCAATCCGTTTGCGTTCGTTTTCCTGAGCATTAATCACCCGTGCGGTCATTAGCTGAAGCAAACGCTGATCTTCTTGGATAACTCGCGCATTTTCTTCCAACCGGGTCAACATTTGGTTGACGGTGTTGGTGAAACGGCGTACATCGGGATCATTGATATTTTCGAGTGCGGCCCGGGCGCGAGGATTGCCCGCATGGATACGGGCAATTACACGTTGAAATTCCTCAAAAGGGCGAAAGGCTACTTTGAGCATTGTAAAACTAATAATTCCACCGATTAAAACGGCGACAACAATCATAACAAGAAAAGTAAAGAAGGTGAACTGCCCCGCTTCGACCAGTTGCGCGGTCAGGTAACTGCCTACGATGGCTCCAGCCATCACTAGTAAAAGATTTGCCATTAAAATCTTCTGAATCAGGCTAATGTTAGCCAAGCTAAAGCGTGTCCTCTTTTTGGCTACCCGGACGAATGTAGCATACACCCAAGCGCGGTTACTCTGAAAAAAAGACCCGTCTCCTTTGGTATAGGGACTTGAAATCTCTTGCATTGACAGATTCCCTTTCGTCTGGTTCTGGATAAAGATTTGAGCATTTTCGTTTTGGGCATGGCGCGTAACCGTTAATACGGCACAGTATAAACACCTTGTGCCTAGCCAAAGCTACTAGCTGAATAATGCTTGATTTTGGTTTCCAAGTCAGTAGTTTCTACTACGGAGTATTTTCTCCGACCCTTGTAGGCGGGATTGGAAATCCCGCTTGAACACTTCTAACTTGACTCTCCTTCCTTACCCGATTACCATAAGGGAGCAATAAGTTTTTTAATCAACGATTTCTGGAAGAAATTTTGCATGAGGCGTTCATGGCGATATTTGAAGTTGAACTAGATAAGTGGAACAAGGCTTTAGAGGCCACTCCTGAAGATGTGGCTGCCCGACTCAGCCGGGCAAACCTGTATGTAGAAACTGAATGTTATGCCGAGGCCGAGGCCGACTTTAGTGAGCTACTGGCGCGTGACCCGCACGAGGTAGCCGCCCTTTTTGGACGTGGTTCACTTTATGGTCGTATGAAGAGATATGCGGAGGCCTTGAAAGACCTGAACGCGGCTTTGGAGTGTGAGGCTTCGGCGGAAATTTTTAACAATCGGGGAAATGTGCTGGACGGATTAGGCCAGCACCAAGCCGCCATTGCTGATTACAGCCAAGCCCTTGAATTAGCTGGCTCTCCTGTTCCCGGTTCTGAGACTAATCGCAATCTAGCGGTCTATTACAAGAATCGGGGGATTAGCCAGCGTGAGTCCGGCGAATATGGCGCAGCCTTTGCCGATTTTGATGAAGCGTTGCGCTTGCAGAACGATTTCGCGGATGCCTATGTCCAACGTGGTCTGACTTATGCTGCCATGGGTGATCCAGTAGCCGCTATCGAAGATTTTGATGTGGCTATCGCCCTTGATCCTACTAGCCCGGTAATTTACTATAACCGGGCCTTGGCCCACCGCCGCAGCAATAATCTGAACGGCGCAATTGCCGATTATTCCAGTGCTATCGAACTTTCCGGTCAAACACCAAGCGGACCAATGCCGGAGGCTCTTTTCAATCGGGCGGCCCTCTACCGCGCTATCCACCGACTAGTGGAGGCTACTAACGACCTTCATGTTTTGTTGGCTCTCCCAGAATTGGCTGGGGTCTATCGCGACCGCGCCGAAAAATTGTTGGCCCAACTCAGTTAGTCTTTCCCATAAGCTGAACCTCTTGGTTAGGGCTTGTGGAAAGGGCGGGACAACCACTTTAATTAATACCTTGTTGGATGTTCCCTTAAACCCATAGATATTCAAAGAGGTCTTTAAATGCCTGCCTAAATTGATTTGGCATAAGGCTCTCTTTGCGACTGAAAATCCACTTTCTTTGAAGTGTAACTATCCCTTCTAGCTTCTAAGATATTTTTCCCTATTCCCCCATATTTACACCATCGCTACCCTTTGTTTGGAATAATAAAAGCCGACTATTGTAGTACCACTATGGTACTAAATGGCTATATCTGATATTACCAAATTGGTCTAAAAATATATTAGAAAAAGCGTAACCGATCTTTAGGTTAAACGTTACAATATTGATGATACATTTACAGGAACAAAAAAATTAGTTAAAGGAGCAGGGACAATGGGACGAAAACGTCAAGAGAGTGCCGCCGAGCGCATTAATACTTACGAGGGTGCAGACCAAGATTATGGTGATTTAGGGCCACTATGGGGCGATATGGCTTTCCCGGATGATTTTGAGGCACTTAGGGCACTCTATGGTAACAGGGGGGGTAAGACTACAGAGGATACTCGGAGCGACCGGGATGAGCGCACTCCTCGTCGTTAAATCGTACCGTATCACTCAAAAATGTGCTGTAGGGGCGTATTGCATACGCCCAACCTACAGCCAGTCTAAGACCCGCCTACGGCAGGTTTATTGCATAAACCCCTACTTATTGAAGTTACATATCATACCGTTAATTTGATACATTGGTGTTATATTTTTGAACCATTGATTGATAGATAAAGGAGTAACGATAATGGCTTGGAAGCGTACAGAGGATATTGGCGAGTACATTAGCGACTACGAGAATGCGGCCAAGGATTATAGCGAAATGGGGCCACTGTGGGCCGACATAGTCTTTCCAGACGATTTTGAGGCACTTAGGGCACTCTATGGTGGCAAAGAGAACCGTGGGGATAGCAGCAGAGGCCGCAACGACCGGGACGAGCGCGGCTTGCGCCGCTGAAAAAACTACTCACTGCTAACTAACCACTAACCAATTCTTCAAGAAGTTCTTTTAGGCGGGAAGTCCAGCCATTTTTAAGTAATTTAGTATTGAGGCGCATTTGATTGGGGGTAATGCGAAGTGTTTCGCCAAATTCTTTCATCAAGTGTTGCACATCTACGTTAGCTTGACCACCAGAGCGGTGCCGATTTGTAGGATGCCGCTCCGCCGGTTGGTGTTGTTCGGTTGTTTGTTTGTCACCTTTACGCCGCATTTCGGTTTCAAGGGAGGGTGCAGGCCAGCGAATGTATATCTCGCCCTCCTGCTCGATCATACTTTCTATTCCGGCGCGGATTGCCAGCACTTTAATATCTAAGAGATAGATCAGGTTTTGGGCCGGTTCGGGCAATTTTCCAAAGCGGTCTTGGAGTTCGCGAACTAGTTCGCGAATTTGTCCAGCGGTTTGAAGTGGAGCGGCCAACTTGCGATACATGTCCAAACGAATGGCCGGATCGGTCACATAATCCTCTGGTAGATAGGCTGGGAGGGGTAGGGAAAGGCTGACGGTGGGAGCATCTATCAGTGCTTCGATAGGGCGTTCTTCTGCACCTTTTTGCTTTTCTACCGCCTCTTCCAACATTCTTATATATAGCTCATAGCCGACCGCCCCGATTTGGCCGCTCTGTTCGGCTCCTAGCAGATTCCCCGCTCCCCGAATTTCGAGGTCTTTCATAGCGATTTTGAAGCCAGCCCCCAATTCTTGAGTTTCTAGCATTGTCTCCAGCCGTTTTTGGGCATCTTCGGTCATTACTTTGCCTGATTTATAGAGGAAATAGGCGTAGGCCCGGCTTGTGCTACGTCCTACCCGTCCGCGTAATTGGTAGAGTTGGGCTAAGCCATACATTACGGCATTATCTACGATTAGAGTATTGGCGTTGGGAATGTCTAGGCCCGATTCGATAATGGTGGTTGAGACCAATACATCGGCCTCCTGATTGGTGAAGGTTAGCATCACCTTTTCTAGTTCCCCTTCTTCCATCTGACCATGTCCGACGATTATTCGTGCCTCTGGTATCAGGTTTTGGAGGTGTAGGGCTACCTCTGCGATGGATTGTACTCGGTTATGGACAAAAAAGACTTGACCCCCTCGCTCCAACTCGCGCAAAATTACCTCGCGTACCAACTTATCGTTATAGGTGGTGACGTAGGTTTTAACGGGCAGGCGCTGTTCGGGAGGGGTTTCAATAACCGACATATCCCTGACACCTACCAACGACATTTGAAGAGTGCGCGGAATAGGCGTAGCCGAGAGCGTTAGTACATCTACCTCGTGCCGCAGTTGTTTGAGGCGTTCTTTATGTTTCACCCCAAAACGCTGCTCCTCATCTACCACCAGTAGGCCCAAGTCTTTAAAAACCACATCTTTTTGCAAAAGCCGATGTGTGCCAATAATAATATCCAAGCGACCCTTTCGTAGCCGTTCCAAACTCTCTTCCTGCTGCTTTTTGGTGCGGAAGCGCGAAAGCATCTCAATCTCGGTGGGGAAAGCGGTCAGGCGTTGGGTGAAGGTATTGTAATGCTGTTGGGCAAGGATGGTAGTTGGAACCAGAATGGCAACTTGCTTGCCGTCTAGTACCGCTTTGAAAGCCGCTCGCAAAGCCACTTCGGTCTTACCATAGCCCACATCGCCACAAATTAACCGATCCATTGGCTGTGGTCGTTCCATATCGGCCTTCACCTCTAGGATGGCTCGCATCTGGTCGGGTGTTTCGGTATAAGGGAAAGCCTCTTCCATTTCACGTTGCCAAGTGCTATCGGGGGCAAAAGGGTGGCCCTCTTTAACCGCACGGGTACTGTAGAGTTGGAGTAATTCTTTGGCAATATCTTCCACCGCTTGCCTTACTTTGCGCTTAGTGCGTACCCATTCGGCGCTGCCCAATTTGTTTAAGGTGGGCGTTACCTGACCGGGTGCGGTATAGGGCAATACTCGATCTACCTGTTCAATAGGTACATAAAGTTTATCTTGTTCGGCGTATTTTAGGAAGAGATATTCCCGTTCGAGTTGTCCACTTGAGCCATTGCTACTCTCCGCTTTGAGCCGAATTAGCCCTTCGTAACGGGCCACACCATGCTCGATATGTACCACGTAATCGCCTGGCTTGAGTTCCCGCAGGAAAGCCTCGCGCTGTGAAGCGGTGCGTAATGAGCCTCGCTGACTCTCGGCTTTTTCGTGGCTATGCTGTGCCTGTTTAGTCCAGCCAAAGATTTCGCGGTCGGTTAGCAGTAGAATACCCAGTGCCGTCGAACGCCAACCTGCCGCCAAGCTACCCGCGACAAGATGGAAAGAGCCGGGTGAGGGTAGGTTGTTCAAAATACTCTGCCCTCTGTGTAATACCGGGAATAGTTCGTGATCCTCAAATTGTTCCCGCAAGCGTTCGGTTTGGACACTGACAATTATTACCCGTTGTTGCTGCTTTCGGCTAGTCTTCACCACCTCGATTAGGCGGTTGATCTGTCCGGCATACTCGCCTACACTTTGGAACAAATCTAACGCGAGGGTATCGGGTGCTTGATTTTCATCCTCTGATACCTGTTCCCCAACACCCAACACCTGCCCCCCGTTGCGATGGAGCATCAGGCGCGGATATTTTTGGAGTTGTTGGTTGAGTTCGTCCCCATTAAAATAGGGCCGAATTAGACCGGGTGGCATTTCGCCCTGTTTTTCAAATTCGGCTCGTACTTCCTCGGCTTGATGGGTCAACTCCTCCGCTGCCAAGAGAATCTGGGCCGGGCCATCTAAGACTACAAGAGTCTCCGGCGGCAGGTGATCTAATAGACTGGATAACTTTTCCTCACCTGTATAATAGGGTGTAAATTGTTCGATGCCCTCAAAGTTTGTGCCATCTTCTACATGGTTCAGGATACGTTGCCACTCTTCTAGCACTTCAGGCCGTAGCATCTCGTTTGGGATAGCTTTTAGTTGGGCCAAAGCTTTAGCTGAGTGCCAGATTGGAACCTCTATCGGGGGTATTAGTGTGACGGTGTTAAGCTGATGTAGGGTACGTTGGGTAACAGGGTCAAAGTGGCGCAGGCTCTCTATTTCATCGCCGAAGAGTTCAAGGCGTACTGGACAAACGGTAGTGGGGGGCCACATATCCAAGATACCACCCCGACGACTAAATTGTCCGATATGTTCTACCACCGACTCGCTGCTATAGCCTGCTCGAACAAGCTGGCCTAAAATTTGGTTTAGGTTAAGCGGTTGACCGCGTTGGAGGGTGATAACCATTTGCCGAAAATCAGTTTTGGTAAGAGTAGGCTGCATCAAGCCTTTGACCGAGGCCACGATAAAGAGGTGCTTGCTATCTTGCGGGGTTGCCGCTTGGAGTGTGGCGAGGGTTGCTAGTCGTCCGGCGGTCAAGGTGGGGTCTTGGCCTAAACGTTCGTAAGGAATAATATCAGGGGTAGGCCAGTTTAGCACTAAATCCGGTTGGGACGAGTAGGTACAAACCTCTTCCATCAACATTTTGGCTTGGTCAGGTCGGGCAGTAACTACTAGTAGGGGACGTTTTAGGTAGTGCTGTATTGCGGTGAGTACTAACGAACGGGTATTAGCCTTAAGTCCGCTTAGCTCAAGCCCTAGCCCTTTTTCAGGGTCTTGTGCAATCCCTTCCAGCCGGGTACAAATCTGTTGAAATTCCCGATTTTCGGTCAAAAGTGGCAATAACCCTGCCAGATTTAAATCCATAATTTAGCTACCAGATTCCTGCCCTTTCCACTCCAAACCTTACGTTGTTATTATAACACACCTGTGCGGCTGGCTGAGTTTGCTGTAAATATTGGGGCTAGGATAATTTTAGATTTTAACGAAAATTTAATATTTAGCTGTTGACTTTCCAAGTAATAAGAGGTATGATAAATTTAAGTTAGACAAAACCTAGACAAAACTCTAACGATGGTTAGAACTAGCAGTTATAACTGGCGTTCCAGCGGTACTGGTTCACCCTTTAGGATCAAATCTGCCTAGCTCAACAAGTCCACATCCACACTCATAGCACAGAGGCCAGTCGAAGTCCCGACTGGCTTCACTATAATAATTTAAGTCTAAAACTTTTACCCGAAAAAACTTAGATTAGCTTCTCAACCGCTTGATCGTACAGACTTAGCACGACGGCAGCATCTTCGGGTGATAAGCCCATACTCAAATTGGTACGGAAACGCTGGAAATTCTGGTGCATAGTTTGAGGATTAATCTGGCGCGACTGTAACAAGTGTTCCAGCCATTTTAGCTCTCCTACCAGTAATTGAGGGTGATCGAGTTGTAGTGACCCTAACAGTACATCTCGCAAAGTTATAACACTCTGCTTAGCCACCTCTCTTAGGCTAATTCCGAAACGTGCTACTAACTCTGGATCGTTCTCAAATACTTCTACCGCGCCATTAATTAACAAAGGGGTCATTTTTTGAAGTCTGGCCTTTACTTCGTTAAACTGTTCTTTTTCCATAGCCCTTCTCCTTTACCGAACATTAGCTGACCCTGTATCTTAAAGAATACTGTTTGGTTGGAGTATTTCTGCGTCAAGTGCTTGGTCAAATAGATTCAGCACTAAAGCGGACTGCTCTGGTGCTAAATCTTTGCTTAGACGAACGCGATAGTGCCGGAGATGACTACGCACGGTTTCAAGGTTGAAATTACGAGCCGTTGCTACCGTAAGCAACCATTTTACCTCTCGCCCTAGCAATTGGGGATAGTTGAGCATAATCGCCCCAAGTAAAATGTCACGAAGTCTCGAAACCTCTTGCTCAGTTATTCTCGGTAAATCATTTCCAAAACGTGTTACCAAATCTTGATCTTGCCGGAAGATTGCCAGCACATCTTCTACTAGGGAGGGGGTCATTTCAAAAAGTTTAGCTTTTATTTCATCATACCGTTTTTGTTCTGTTTGTTCCATTAGGGTACTCCGTTATTAGATGTAAAGGTGAAATTCACCTTAAATTTTTATCTTGCCAATAAGACTCGGGCAGGCGCACCATCGCCATCTTTAATTTTTAGGGGAAGGGCCATTACCGTATATTCGCCCGGCTCTATCTTATCAAGGTCTAAGCCTTCGACAATTACTATATTAGCCCCCAACAAAATCTTATGAACCGGATATTCCTCTGGCGCGTCAAACCGCTCTACCGAAAGAGCGTCTATCCCCACCAGTTTAATCCCTTGCTTTACTAGCCATTGCGCTCCGTCCGGGGCAAGGGCGATGAAGTCTTCTTGGAAGGTAGCTAAATTGCTTTGCCAATGAGCCGAATGAGATGTTTTAAAGAGAATACGCTCGGTTCCAGTGGGTAGCTTGAGATCAAGCAAGTCTGCTGCGCCGATATGGTGATTCAGCTTTAATTCAACTACTTGGGCTGTACCTACCAGAGCCGTCAAAGCCACCTGATCTATTCCACCTGCGCCCTCAATAAAGTGGTTGGGTGCGTCTAGGTGAGTGCCAGTATGACTGCCCATTACCAAGCGGCTCAGGTTTACCGTTGCACCTTGGCTTATTTCACTGGTGCGCTGAATTTCTACCAGCGGATCACCCGGCCAAACTGCCAACATATTGCTGATGGGCAGACTGACATCGTAAAGCTGCTTAAAATTCATAGCAACCCCTCTTAAAACCAGCCCTTACCGCTTGAATTTGCGCTGCCACGTTCGTTTTTTACCATAAGAAGTATAGCCCGCCCGTACCATAAACCAAGGTATTAGCAGTAGAATTGTGCCGATTAGGGCCGGAATAACCGGCAGATCCAGCAAGCTAATATCTTTTAGTAAATTCAATACTGAGGCAAAGAACCACCAGCCAATTAACGCTCCAGCAAAAGCGATCAGGATAGCCAGCAGAATAGTAGGTTTAAGTAATTTACGGTTGGCAAGCTGTTCCGATCCAATACCACCAATCAAACTGAGTACCAATGCGGCAATTAAGCTTTGTAGTGTAATAATCATAAAAAATTCCTCCTCCTCGCAAGCGTAAAATATTGTATCGCTTCTGAGCAACCCTGCGCGATTGCTCTTATCTCTAATTCGGGGTAGCCGCTTGAAATCCGCCAAAACCTGCCCCAAAATCACTATTTTAGTACTTGATAATAGCACAGCCTAAGCCGAGGTTCAATCTCCAACACCACCTTCTCACTAGATTGTAGGAGGGATTTCTAATCCCGATTACCACCCCGCCCTTCCCGATTACCACCCCGCCCTTCCCGATTACCAC